>JANLHO010000002.1 GCA_024654485.1 Patescibacteria group bacterium
CCTCGATTCCGGCAGACTCGTGGCCCATCATGGCCAGCGTCCGCCGGAGTACGTTTTGCAGGACGGGCTTGTCGCCCGCCCGCACGAGATCGTCCAGCCGCTCGTAGAGCGGCGGAATGAGCCCTGTCCCGATATAATCGGGATTTACGTACCAACCCATTGTCTTTCTCCTTTTCTCGTGCGTCTTATTTTCGTGCGCACGAAGCGGGGGGTTATGCATCGCCCCCCATTTCATACGCCCTCCTTTGCTGAAGCTCCCGCCTGCGCCGAGGCTTCGGCGGGCAGGTCGGAGAATAAGAAGGTTTTGGAATCCTCTTGAATACTCAATATATTGAGTGCTCAAGAGGGAGGCGAGACGATTTCCAGTCGTCGTCGCCCCCAGCCAAACCCTGCGGCTTTTACGCCACGTTGCGCGCAGCCGCCAAAACGGCCGCGCGTTTTGCCACTTCCGCGGCGCTCAGCGGAGCCCCGCGGAATTTTGCCACACGGCGGCGCACATTGAGCGCCGCCGTGAGACTTGTGAGCGCCTTTATGCGGCGCTCGGAACTGGCCGCCTTCGCGGCCACTTCTTTTTTGGCCGCCACATTGGCGGCCTGGGCGCGCCGGCGGCGCACCACTGTTTTCTTAAACCTCTTCATCTTTCTGCCCTCCTTTGGGCATCCGAGCATGTCGCCGCTCGGCTTGCGTCCCGCCACGTGGCGGGAGATTGAATTTCCGGAACTCTCTCCTCCTTTGCCCTCCATAGCTTTACGCGACGGAGGGTCGAGAATCCCGCCGCAGTGTTTGCCCAACTTCAATACAAGAATCTTGATGTGTGATTTGGAAACACTGCGGCGGGATGCCGAGCATCTAGAGCGCTAGGTGCTCGGCTCCCTGCAATATGGTTACTGATAAGCTCTACCTCCTCACTGCTCTCTCCTCTGAACCGCAGCGAGGGTTTGGTATTTCAATGGCGGCACGCGGTATCAAGCCGCGCACCTTGCGCATTCGCCTCGCCGTGCTCGCAAGCGCGACGCGGAATGCTATGACCGGTTTCTATCGTTTCCGAACGGCAGGTATTTTTCAAAGAGCTCTCTCCTCAATCTCCAGATGATTTGGAGTAGTCGAGAAATTTCTGCTTGCGAAGAGTGGTTAGTCCTTCGTAAGCAGCCGATGTCCCGACTAGAGACACGGTTGATCGGCGCTTGCCTTACGACGCCCGGCCGACAACTATCATGTTGTTCGGATAAGGGAGACAGAGTCCTCGCTCGGGGAGGGGTTTCCAGCCCAAGCCCGAGTGAGAGACGCCCAATCGTGGAAACAGATGTTGTGCGAGCCGCGCCTCTCTCCGCTCTCTCCTCTTGCCCTCCATAGCCTTGGCGACGGAGGGTCTTTTCTATGAGAGCGGGACGCTTCGCAATACACCTCAAAGTTCAACTGGCGATATAATACCAGCGCATTGGACTTGTGTCAACATATCTGATACAAAATATCTCTAATCTGTCGGAGTATATATGGCTTATCCACAATACCTATCCATATGAGCCATATTTTTGTCATAATCTCTTGACAAATAAAATGGCTCGCATATACTGCCGAGCATGGCAGAGTTCACATTCCAACAGTCGCTCGCGCAGGCGGGGCTAACGGAAGACCAGGCGGCCGTATACGAGTCACTCGTAAAAAAGGGGCCGTCGCATGCGCGGACCGTCGCGCAGGAAGCCGGCATCAGCCGCACGCTCGCCTACAAGGTCTTGGACGAGCTTATAGACAAGGAATTGGCGGAGAAGAAGGACGCGCCGCGCATGGTCTCCGTCTTTAGCGCCGCGCACCCGATGAAGCTCAAAGACGTGGTGGAGAAGCGCTTCAGCGAAGCCGAAGCTGCCAAGGGCGCCGTCGGGAGTGTATTGAGCGCTCTCACATCGGAGTATAATCTGGCCGCCGGGAAGCCGGGGGTGCGCTTTTTTGAAGGCAAAGACGGTATTCGCGAGTGCATCAATGATTCTCTCACTTCCAAGACCGATATCCTTTCATACGTGGACATCGCGGCGGTGGAGCGCACTATACCCGACATAAGCCGCGACTTCGCGAAGGCGCGCCGAAAGCTCTGCCTCAAGAAGAAAAACATCGGCGTGGACACGCCGGAAAATCGCGCGGAGGTTGAAGGGTACTACCCCGACGTGACGGAGGAGCGCCTCATACCGTGGAAGACGCAAGCCTTCGGTACCGTCATGCAGATATACGACGGCAAAATTTCGTATTTCACGCTGGAAGAGCCGATGATGGGCGTCATAGTAGCCGACCCGCACATCTACGAGATGCATCGCTCTCTTTTTGAGTCGGCATGGAACGACCCGCGCGCGTATATCCCCGAGAAGCCTCAAGCCGCCTTGCGCTCGGACTCTTCCGACGACGGCTCAAGTACGATGTCGTAAGTTTTCACGCCGGAGTCATCCTCATAGGGTCCGCGGATTACCCGGAAGCCGAACTTCTCGTAGAACTCCACTCTCTCCGGATCGCACTCGGCGTATATCTTGCCTCCTTGCTGCATCTCGCTCCGTAGTGCGACCTCCAGAAGCGCCTGGCCGAGTGCGCCGCCTTCATACAGCGGATTCGTCATGAAGGAGCCCATGTGCTTGCTCTCGTCGTTGCTCGCCGTGAGATCGTCAAACCGCACGAAGGTAATGATCTCCCCGTCCTTGCGGTAGAGATAGAAGCGTGAGTAGGGGCTTGCGAGCGCATTCTCCAGTTCAGCGCGAAGTTCGTTGAGTTTCTCTTCCGGATATTTGTCTTGATACTGCGACATCCAGATGTTGAGTATCGCTTCCCTATCTTGTGCGGCGATACGCTCTCCCACCACGACCTCAAGCGAGCTGCCGCGGATCTCCTTCAGTGAGAGTTCGCCCCGCTCTCTCAGGACGCGGCACGCGCTCGTAAAGAGCAGTGTGTCCTTGTTGATAGACGATGCTATGACCTCAAGACGAGCACGAGTCTCATCCGTGTTGTCAATCGGCTCGGCCAAAAGACGGCGGAAGAGATCCGCGGCACGGCGTCTGACATTCATGGCTATTTCATGCGCGGCACCCTTGTCGGCGGATCTGAAGCTCTCACGAAGTACCTTTTCCGCGTCCAGCGCGGCAGCATCCGTCTCTACGAACTTCCTGAATACGAACTCTGCCGGCTCTTTGGCCCCTACTGCGGCCGCTGCGTTGCCCGAACCGGCTATCACCCACCCGAAATCCGGTCCGAGCTCTTCAAGCGCGAGGAATGTCCTCAAGCCGATAGTTCCATATTCCTTCGTGAAGGACTGTATGTGACGCGCTTCTCCGACCCGGACGTTTTTAAGAAAATCCAGCAGGTGGAACTGCTCACGAATAGTCAGATCGGACAACGGTACTCCAAAGTCCGCTATGATTTTTTGCCGTATCGGTTCAGACTGAAGAAAGTAGTAATCTCGAAAATCCCCAGCAGACACGTCCCCCACGCCAAATACCTTCTCCAATCTTTGCTCGTCCAGCCGATCGCCCGCATCAATAACGGCCGAATAAAATGCCGAATAATGCAGATTGTCCTTATCCTCTGCGGGTGATTGAAGATATTTATCTATTTCATTGATGCTTTCGGGAGGGGCAATGTATAACGCCGACTTATCGTGATTGAATCCTGCATACGTGTGAGGCGCAATTTGAAAAGGTTCAACGTCGACATGCTCGAACTCCAATTTTCTCGGATTAGTGAGGCCTTGGTATACCTGTTTTGCGCGCTCATATAGCAAGTAGCTTCCTTCTTTCCTCTCGAGCGCGTTATGCAAAACATCAAGCCATGCGGAGCTTCCTTGCGTTAATCGTTTGAACGCGGCCGGATCGGTATTCTCTAAAGTGCCGTGATAATCTTCTACATCGAGGTCGTCCTGCTCGTCGTGAAGAATCTGGATGTACATGCTGCGAAATATTTCCAAGATACTTGCAGTATCCGCGAACGACTCCGGATGTACGAAATCAAGGTACTTGGCGGATTCTATTGCAAACTCTTCGGGCTTCCTGCGAGCAGTTGCAATGATCGTTTCCTCTAAGTCCTCGGAAAAATCCCTGACGAATGCGCTGTACCTAGGCTCATCTTGGTGGACTAAGAGACGAAGGGCGACATGGAGGGGGTCCTTTTCGTACTCGGCCGGTTCTATCCCCGCCTCTTTCAGACTTTGCAAGAAATACCTCCCCCACGGGTGATCGGGCATTTCGTACCCTCCCGTGCGTTGTCCATCCGGCCGCTCCGCAGACAAGTCCTCTTGCACTATCTCTTTGGGTGCGGCAGATCTCTCGTCCTTTTGCGCAAGCCAGTCAACGGAGACCGGTTCTTCACCGTAATTGTCCTGGTTGTGGTGAGCTTCGGCTCTCCGAACCGGCTCAAACTCGTCGAGACCCATACGCCCTAAAGCATAGCATTTGCGCGGGGGCCGGTATTTCCATATACTGCTCCGCATGAATAATTCAATCAAATCGCATTCGGGCGCGGCACGTTCGCAAATGCTGGTGCCGATGGTGGTGGAGAAGAGCTCCATGGGAGAGCGGGCATACGACATTTATTCGCGCCTTCTGAAAGAGCGCATCGTCTTTTTGGGCGGCCCTATAGACAACGACGTGGCCAATCTGGTCATCGCGCAGCTCCTATTCCTCGCCTCGGAGGACCCGAAGAAAGACATCTCTTTCTATATAAATTCCCCCGGCGGCCACGTCTCCGCGGGGCTCGCGATACTGGACACGATGAACCACATCCAGCCGGAGGTCTCCACGGTGTGCGTCGGAATGGCGGCTTCCATGGGAGCGCTCCTGCTCTCCGCGGGCCAGAAGGGCAAGCGATTCGCGCTTCCAAATGCGGAAATAATGATACACCAGCCCTCCGGCGGTGCCGAGGGAATGGCCTCCGACATAGAGATAACAGCCAAGCAGATACTGAAGCTGCGCGAGCGCCTCAATAAGATACTCGCCAAAAACACGGGGCAGAAGCTGGACAGGGTGGAGAAGGACGCCGACCGCGACTACTTCATGGACTCCGGCGAGGCGCTGAAATACGGCGTCATAGACAAAGTTTTGACCTGATACGCGGACGACGCGCCTGCCCGCGCGCCGGCTTTTTGCATAAAATTCTGTGCGGGGGTATACTGTCTGCGTACCCAATTAGTTAGTATGAAAAAACTTTCTTCTCGCGCCGGTATTTTCTGTGGAGCGCCTCAGGCCTTTATTCCCGAGATATCAAGACTCGTAGTTTCGTCGCGCACATAAGCTAGAGAACCGACGCGTGGGAAACCACGCATATGTCATTAAAAGTCATTTTACTTCTGCTCGCCAGTGCGGGCGTTATCGGTATTGCGGTCGGGTATTTCCTGCGCATGATTATTCTCTTGGGCCAACGCGGCTCCATGGAGATACAGATCCGCAAGATGATGCTTGATGCGGAAGAGAAATCCAAGAAGATACTCTCGGAAGCGGAGGCACGCGCCAAAGAGCGCGAAAACCAGATATCCGGTGAATTAAAAGAGCGCGAACGCGAGCTAAAAGCTACGGAAGAGAGATTCGTGCGCAAGGAGGACCTGCTGGACAAGAGGCAGACCAACCTTGACGCCGAGCAGGAATCTCTCGCGAAAAAAGAAGAGGCCGTAAAGGCGGCGGAAGAGGAGGCCAAGAGGCTTGTGCTTGAGCAACAGGAAAAGCTTGAGAAGGTCGCGGGCCTCTCGTCCAAGGAAGCGCGGGACGAGCTCATCCGATCCATAGAGAAGCAGTATGAATCAGATATAGAGGGTCGGATGCGCAAGCTGGAGATAGAAGGCAACGAGCGGCTGGAGAGGAGGGCGCAGGAGATACTCACGACGTCCGTGCACCGACTCGGCAACTCCGTCGTCTCCGACGTCTTGGCGACCACCATCTCCCTCCCTTCGGACGAGATAAAGGGCAAAATAATCGGCAAAGAGGGTCGCAACATCCGCGCCTTTGAGCGTGCGACCGGCGTGGACGTTATCGTGGATGATACGCCGGGGACCATCACGCTATCTTCTTACGACCCTGTCCGCCGGCAGATAGCGCGAATCGCGCTTGAGAACCTCATCATAGACGGCCGCATACAGCCGGCGAAAATAGAGGAGGCCGTCCAGAAGGCCGAGGCCGAGCTCAACACCATTATTAAAAAGAAAGGCACGGAAGCCGCCTACGAGGCACGGGTGCAGAACATTGACCCAAAGCTCCTGCAGATACTGGGGCGGCTCTACTTCCGTACCAGCTACGGGCAGAACGTCTTGGACCACTCCGTAGAGGTCGCGCACCTCGCGGGCATGCTCGCGGAAGAGCTGGGTGCCGATGCGGCAGTCGCGCGCGCAGGAGCTCTCTTCCACGACGTCGGCAAGGCGGTAGACCATGAGGTCCCCGGCACGCACGTGGAGATAGGGCGACGCATCCTGCAGAAATTCGGCGTTGATGAGGCCGTAATAAAGGCGATGCAGGCGCACCACGAGGAATATCCCTACGAGACGCCGGAGAGCATGATAGTGCAGGTGGCAGACGCCATTTCCGGCGGCCGCCCCGGCGCTCGGCGCGACTCTGTGGAAAACTACATCAAGCGTCTTGAGGAGCTTGAGGCTATCGCCAATCAGGAGCCCGGCGTGGAGAAGAGCTACGCTATCGCGGCCGGCCGCGAAATCCGCGTTATCGTGAAGCCGGAGGATATCTCCGACTTGGAGGCACGCAAATTAGCCAGAGATATAGCGGATAAAATAGAGAAAGAGCTTCAGTACCCGGGAGAGATAAAGGTCAGCGTGATACGAGAAACCCGTATCATAGAATACGCCCGCTAATCCCCATGGTAGCCCCGATATTGAGCGCGCGGAGCGCGCCTTGCGCAAGCGCGTACAAGACCACTTTACTAGACCCATTTGTGGATTGCTGGTTTTCCCTCTGTTGACAGGCCGGATAATTGGCTCAAAATGGTTACTATAGTGAGGTCGAGTGCGATTTAGTCATTTTAAATTCAAAAGCCATGGCAAACAAAATGGATTTGGTAGAGAAAGTAGCCGCCACGATCGGATGCACGAAAGCCGACGGGGAGCGGGCGGTAGAAGCGGTCATTGATATGATCACCCAAACGCTGAAGGGCGGTCAGGAGGTTTCTATCGCGGGTCTGGGCATCTTTGAGGCGAAGATGCGAGCGGGCCGCACCGGCAGGAACCCCCGCACCGGCGAGACCATCCAGATAGCGGCGATGCGCGTACCAAAATTCCGCGCTTCAAAGACCCTGAAGGATGCGGTGAAGCAATAAAGTATTGCGGAGCACGACAAAAGCCGCCCCGTGGGCGGCTTTTGCGTTTTGTGCGGGATGCCGGAATCGAACCGGCGACTAAAACTTGGAAGGTTCTCGTTTTACCACTAAACTAATCCCGCGAATGGAGAAAGCATACACCGATATACGTCTTTTGCGAAAAGTCCGCAAACCGCGTATATTTGTGAGCCATGAACCCTCGTCTTCGCTCTTCCCTCTCTCATATATTAGCGCTCGCTCTGCTCGTCGGCGCGCTTTTTTTCCTGATCAATTTGCGCGTCGCCGAGGGGCCCTCTGCGGCGGCTCCGACCCCGACCGACGCAAATTCGCAGACAGCATCCGTGGCGCAGACCGCACCTGCCGAGGCAATCGCTTCCTCCACGCCATCTGTGCCCTCCTTAGAGACCGCCCCAAAGCAGGAGCCGGACGTCCCATCTTCCCGCGAGACGCCAGCCCCTCATGAAGCACCCGCCCCCTCCCCGGCAGACCCCACATACGAGGCTCAACAAAGCCAAGATAATGCGGGTGTGGAGGTGACGCGCGTAGAGAATCCCTACCCCTTTCCGGCCGTATCTTTTGATATCACCAACACTGCCGCCCGCAATGCACTCGTCAACATCTTGTGCATGCCACACTCCGGAAGTTTGCGCCCTATATCCGGAAGCGGAGTAATCGTAGACCCGCGCGGCGTTATCCTCACCAATGCGCATGTGGCGCAGTACGTGCTGCTGTCCGAAAGTTCGCAGATAGACCTCTCTTGCTACATCCGCTCCGGCTCTCCGGCTGTCGCGGAGTGGACCGCCGTGGTGCTGTACATACCGCCCGCGTGGGTGCAAGAGCACGCTAGCGAGATATCCATACCAAATCCCAAGGGGACCGGCGAGCACGACTACGCGCTCCTTCTCATCGCCGGCGATCTGGACGGTATGCCGACGGGGAGCGCCTTCCCGCACTTGAGCATGGATACGCGCGAGGGTATCGCCTTCGTGGACGACTCCATACTCGCGGCTAGTTATCCGGTAGAGTTCGCCGGCGGCATCGCCGCGCAATACAATCTGTATGCCGCTTCCTCGGTCACAACCGTAAAGCAGTTACTGACCTTTGATTCCGGAACCATAGACCTCCTCTCGCTCGGCGGCATTATAGGGGCGCAAAGCGGCTCGTCGGGTGGCGCGGTTATCAACGCGTGGGGCTATCTCGTCGGGATAATTGCGACTACCAGCGAGGGCGACACCACGGCCACCCGCGACCTGCGGGCGCTCACCCTGAGCTATATCAATAGGGACATCACCGCGCAGACGGGCAAGGGACTCAAGGATATTCTTGCGGGCAGCGTGTACTCCGAGGCGCAAAACTTCACCCGCAACGTCGCCCCCGGCCTGATAGACATCTATCTCAAAGCGCTATCCCGCTGAACACCTCCCGCAAGGTACCTCGCGGATCTGAAAGAAAGCCACATTTCGGGGCGCCGAGAATCGAACTCGGTCTACGTGCTCCCAAAGCACGCGTACTACCGGTATACTACGCCCCGCCTTCGTCCGTGCGGCGGACTTCGGAGGGCCGGAGCCCGCCATGAAATCGGCAATACGGATTCACGCGAATACTACCACGAATCTAAAGGACACGATATCGGACATCTTTGTCCTTTAGAGATTGTCTTCCAGAGCTTGTCCGAAATAACGGCATTTGGCCGTCCTTGTCCTATTGTCCAGAATGACTCCCACCACGTCTATCTGGTATTCCCTTTCGTCTTTCATGTTCTCCATATAGAGCATCGCTGTACGGGCCAGCTTCCGTAGCTTGCGCAGATCCACAAGCTCCTCCGGCACATAGTCCCTTTCACGTGAAATGTCACCGTCACGGCCACGCGGTTCACGTGTAACGGATTTCACCTCCACGAAGTGCACCCTGCCCTCACGCTCAGCTATAATGTCAATTTCACCCCATTTCTTGCTGTAATTCCTCTCTAATACGACAAATCCCCTGCCTTTTAGGAAGCGACAGGCTATATCTTCCCCCAAATTACCCACTTTCTTCCGGGCAGTAGTGCGCTTGGTCACGCATATATTATGGCACGATTTGTCGGGACATTATTTCACGTGTAACGTGCCTATTTATGTTACGAAGTAACTATTCTCTTGTATATTAGAGCCGTATAATGAGATTCCGTCAGTATTCCCCTTGGAAAAGGACACGTCCAAGATGTACATGTCCGTGTCCTTTATCCCCACTATCCCCATAGTTTTCCACAGATGCCCCTAATCTCTCTCTGTATGAGGAGTTGGGGAGATATCGGGAGTTACGAACTCCCGATATTTGTGTTGACCGGACTTTGGCGCATATTGGCGCATAATTGGCCCCAGCAGCACAACACACTTTCGCCCTTGACGCCAACATCACATCCATACTAGCTTTGCGACATATGCACAGTATCTCTGGCGTCGCCATCCGTGTCGTGTGCTATGGGCTGGCCGTGGCGGTGCTCGTCGTCGCTGTGGGAGGCATGCCCGGAAGCGCATCAGCCGAGGTGATGGCCACCGTAAATCAACAGATACTCCCGCCCGGGGTCAATACTTGCCCGCAGGTAACCGCTACCAATTTCACACCATATATATACGACAACGCACTCCACTCCTTTGAGTTCACGATGCCGGATGCCTCCTACGTGGCAATAATAGGCTCGGTGGGGGACAAGAGCATCCCTCTGCGATATATGACGCGTCGCATGGACGCAAGCGGCACTCTCCGCATACATGTAGATACGGAGACTACCTCTATCGTCGGATCGCTGCCTATACAGGTAACGATGCTTTCTACGCACGGCGCGGGAACGCCCGTATGTGTATCTATAGCATCGGCAACACTCGGCTCCGGTGTCGTACCGGCTACGGTGGCCGCGACTCCCGCTCCCGTAGCGTCTTCGCCGACCCCCATTTCATCCTCGGACATGCCGGATCAGACGGGCACTACGGCTTCCGACAGCGATGTGGACGATGAGACTGCGACGAGCGGGGCACCGACTTCCTCCGCCGCCGCCGTGTCCGGTATAATGAAGAACGCATTCGCCGGCCTTTGTGCCACATCAGAAGGGGATTACCGCCTGTGGCTCGTACTTCTTGTCCTTTATGTCCTAATGATAGCGGGGCTCTTGTGGCCCGAATGGCCGACAGCGTGGTCGTGGGTGCGCGCGCCTGCGTGGCTTGCGGTATGGATACTGACGCCGCTGGTACTCCTTCTGGCCTTCTGGTACTTCGTGCCTGCGTGCCGCTCTGTCATCTGGATGCTGATCGCCGCAGTAGTGATAGGGGCGGCTGGTCTCTTCGCGGCATTCCGCAATCATCCGCGCGTGGCACGCCTACTTCTCCTTGAAGACAAGTCGTCATCTACCATCATCACGCCTCCGCCTCCGATGAAATAGGTAGCTTCTCGGCGCTCTCACTACGGCGAGACGTTGCTGACTGCGCGACATACGCTATAATCCAGCCGTATCGCGGGTATAGTTTAATGGCAGAACGACTGGTTGCCAATCAGTCGGCGGGAGTTCGATTCTCCCTACCCGCACCGAATAAAAGTGTCCCCGCACTAGATTGTCGGGCTTCAAGCGCGTATTATGCGGATGCGCTCCCGTGGTGAAACGGATATCACAGCAGTCTTCGGAACTGTCGTTCCAGGTTCGAATCCTGGCGGGAGCAAGAGAATAACTTGTGCGCTACAATGCTCCCATGAAGCTCCACGTCCCTCCGGAAGTTCTGGCCGTCCACTCCGCGCTGCAAAAAGCGGGGTTTGGGGCCTACCTCGTCGGCGGATGCGTACGCGACCTTCTGCTGGAGCGCGCGCCCAAGGACTGGGACATCACGACCAACGCCAAGCCCGAAGAGATACAAGAACTTTTTGAAGACACA
>JANLHO010000006.1 GCA_024654485.1 Patescibacteria group bacterium
TATCTCCTTAGGGTGCATGTGGGAGAATGAGTACATCTCCGATTTCCTGAGCGTGAACACATCGCGATACAGAATGGCAAAATGACTTTGCTCACCTACCTCGCTGTCGTGCGCCCCCAATACCCTATACGGCCCCGCGCCACGGATGTGCAAGGGCACGTCTCCCGCATATTCCTGCAGAAGGAGGAAGTCGTACACTCCGCTGTCTATGATCTTTTCCAGAAAATCCGCCACTTCGGGCCTGTACCCCTTCTGGCAGTTGAGCGTGAGGATCTTGACCCGCATATTTTTCCTTAAATTTATCAGGAGACCGTATTTGAGTCAGTGACCCTTGCCCTTCTAAAGAGCAGGGCTGATACGGCAAAAAGGGCGGCGAAAATTGAATTGGCAACGAACACACCGATAACGCCTGCATTGCCCCAGCTAACTTCTGGCGAGATGATAAGCGCGGCCACGGGAACCAAAAACTGAACGAGCGCCGCCGCAAACAATGTGCGCGCCATTCCGAGTGGCTTGAAGCGCGAAATAAGCGAACCAACGAGCCCGACAGCGGGTACCGCCCAATACATCAAGTTTGCAGAGTTGTTCTCACTTCCAATAATACCAACAGCGCCACTGACCCAGCCAAGAAGGATCACTCCGAGAAGTCCAACTCCAAAAGCGAGGCGGTACGTTCTGTTCTGTGTCTTTAACCATCGCCACAATTCGTAGGCGCCGCCAACAGCCAGCAGTATGACGCCATAAGCAACGGCCTCATTCCACTGCACTTCACTGGCGAAAGGAGGGAATTGTATTACCAGAGGTATTAACAATATAAGTGCAACGACGACAGCCCACACGATAAATCTTGTAGTGTTTTGCATGATGATAAATATTTAAACCCTCTAATGAAGTACAAAGTTGGAAATCTGGCGGAGAGGGTGGGATTCGAACCCACGGTACCTTGCGGCACGCCGGTTTTCGAAACCGGTGCTTTCGACCACTCAGCCACCTCTCCTTGAAATTAGAGCCCGTACTTCCGACGGATCTCCTCACGTTTATACCCTTTTTTACAGCGCTTTTCCAGTAGCCCGCCCCGACAACCTTCTTTATTATTCCAATATTCTGCAGAATTGGAGTATTGAACGCCCGCGCGCCGTAAGGGCGTGGCGCACCGTAGTCCCCTCATAGCGCTTCATCACAAGCCCCGCGATGAGAAGCTTGCGCAAATGCTCGGATGCGGTGCGGAAATCTATCATGAGCCGATCGGTTATCTCCGATACGGAAAGCTCGGGATTCTTGTCCAGCATATCCATGACCTCCACCCGCCGATGATTGGCAGCGCCTTTCAGCATCCTCTCCAGCTCACGGTATCTCCTCTTGTCCATCTGGTTAACTATACCCTAATTCTGCAGAATATGAGTATACTACGACACGGGCGGGAAATGTTGTACAATGGGCGTTCTCTCCGTATCAAGTTCCCTTGATGCTGGAGAGTATGTTTGCGGCCCCATCGTCTAACGGTTAGGACGTGAGCTTTTCAAGCTTAAAATCCGGGTTCGATTCCCGGTGGGGTCATCGCAAGTTAGACATTCTTTTTTTAGGTAATGATTCTGCCGTCTTACCCATTTTGGATTCTAATGTTCTACGGACTTGTTCAGTCAAGTCAAATTGAAAAGGATTAGAGGTCCAAACGAAATTCTTTATGGCGTCATTGGCTTGTTTCTTTGGCTGTGTAGGAAGCGGATCATGGAGAGTGACATTGGCTATCGCGAGTTTTTTGTCTTTTATCTCATAAGAATCCGTAGAGAAATCTTCAAATGCACCCTCATACTCAATTCCTAATTCTTCTTTGAGTTCTCTCGCGAGGCCGTCCTTCATCGTTTCTCCCTGTCTGATTTTCCCACCCGGGAAATACCACTTTTCGGAAGGACCCTGCACGAGCAACACTTCCTTCTCACCGCTCTCATTTTCTCGAAAAATACACACGCCAACTATCAAATCCATCTCTTGCCCCTCAACACCAACCCTTCTTACTTGCTCAAGTGCCATATGAATTATTGTAACTCTAGGTAGTTCTAATCCCTAAAGGCAGCATACACATCGCGGTGGGTGCTCTAGAGTTTGCTCTAGAGCAAACTCTAGAGCAGTGCTATGATTCTTGTATGGCTCGGCGCAAACTTGAAAGCAGAAATATCCGCAAACTCACCCGCACCGGCACGGGCCGGAGCATTTCGCTTACCCTACCCATTGAATACGTCCGCGCGCTCCGTTGGCAAGACAGGCAGAAGGTAGTCGTCCGGAAATCGGGCAAGAAGCTCATCATTGAGGACTGGAAAAAGTGACCCTCTACGCATTTTTGCCTGCGCAATCGCGGTGTGGGATGCGCGTTACTGAAGCGTCGCCAACCTGCCGCGCGCCTGCTCGGAGAGCATGCTCAGGCGTTTGGCGAATTCATACTTTGATTCCGGCAGTATCGCCCGGAAGAAATCCCTCGCTATCTGATCTATATCTCGTTTTTGCTCGTCCTTCATTACAAGGCGCGTCTTCTTCATGTCCCCTTCCGTGCCCCAAAGTATATAGGCAAGCGCGCACCAATATTTCAGATCATCTTGCGCCTCTTCAGGCAAAGTGAAGCCCCTGCTCGCAAGCAGATCAGAGAACGACGATAGTTGTGCGTGTGTTATCTCTTCCGTCATGCGCAAGACGGATTTCATGTGCTTCAGGTGCTCAAGATGATTTATATAGAGAATGGTGCCAATATGGCCAAATGGGTACGTGATGACTCTGATGTTGGGGTTGGCCGCTTGAGCTTTTTTAGCGATTCTCTCACCAAATTCACGTGGTATGTAGAGGTCGTTCGCAGCGACGGCAAAGATAGTGTCGTCGCCCAGCGATTCGCAATTGTCATAAGGCAGCAGGGAGCGTTGCCGTCCATCTTCATCCTCATAACTAAATGCTTTGTTGTATTCCGCCCCACTCACTATCCCTCTATCTACGATATCTCGTTTGTACGGTTCAAGTATCTTGGAGGCAAAGATCTCCTCCCCAAGACCGTATCCCGAAGCTGCACTAATTAGCCTGCCTTGATTCTTCTTGGGCAAGTCATTGAAAGTCTTGATTCCGCAGCCGTTGGACGCGCTGTCTGAGATGACGCTGATCTTTTGGTTTGGATCTTCCTGAAGGATTTTAGCTACGTACTCGTCCTTCTGCGCAAGCATCCGATTGAATATACTGCACGTGACCTCAGGATATTGGTTGACAAAGCCGCCGGGTAAGGTGATGACGGCACTGCGACCCCACTTGGGTATGAAGTTGTAATTGTAGCTATTCGCGACGGTAGTATCCCATGGCGGGAATACGATCCATACCTCATCGGCTCCTGTATATTCTTGAGAGTCGCGATGGTCAAATTCGCTCACCTCATTCCAAACTCTGGAATATCGCAAATGAGTGTTGTGAAGGTCAGTATTCAGCTCTGAATACAGCCGGTCAAGAGGAGAGTCATTCTTGGCTTCTACCTCGCGAAAAAATTCGTTAACCGCCTTCGCTACAGATACACTTCCCCTGCCTAGTTCTTTCGCTCTATCCACCGCCCTGCGTCTCGCATCGGCAATGCTCTGGGTAAACGACTCCTCTGGCAATGCGACATTCGGTATCCTAAAGCTCGGCGGCGGCTCCGCAGAGCCTTTTGCATTCTCCGATTTTCTGAATTGCTCCAACATAACTCCAACGCATGCGGGCAAGCTCCGTCATTGTATCAGACGCGCGCCGGATACAAGCCGCGCACCGTCGTGGCTACTGCGCCGAGAAAGTGGTGCCGGCTACCGAGCCGTCTGCGTTGGTTATCAGGATGTCCTGATGCAGATCAAACCGGTGGCCCTCGCCGCTGTCCACGTAGAGAAGGACCTGATAATTTTGCCCCGCTTCCGTGGCACGCAAAAGCGGCACGGAGATGTCGGTGTGCGTACCTGCGTCAAACCATGCCGCGCCGAGCGTTCTGCCGCTCGCGTCGCGCACGGCTACCCAGCCGGGCTGCGAAAGCGTGGCCGATGCCACCGCGACGGAGCTCCCTGCCGGCTGCGCCGCGACGGAGACCTGCTCACCGCTTCCTGTCGTCGTAGGCACAGAATCCGAAATGGGGCCGCTCACGCTGCCTCCGTTCGCATCCGAGTCCGACGTGCCATCCATACCTGCCGCCGTCTCGCTGTCCGACGCCATTGAGCTACCAGCAGAAGGGTGTGTGATTATCCACCAGCCCAAAATAAGGACGATGACAGCCAGCACCCCGATAATAACCTGATATGTCCGTTCGTTTGTTGTCATACTAAAAATAAGGTTGCATGCGCGCGCTAGTAATATATATGCAGTGTAGGGTATGGCGTGGCGTAGTCAATCCCCGCCAAAAACGCGGTTTTTTGCACTTTTTCGCCGTATATTCAGTATCCGGCGCGTATGGCATTCCATACGGAGGCCGCCTCTATCGCTCCCTCGCGCAAGATGACGGGATTTTTGGGTGAGGACAAATCCACTACGGTAGAAGATTGTGACTCGGGCAGCTCTCCCGCATCTATCGCGAGATCTATTTTTGCTATGCTAGTGTTTTGCAAAACACTAGCATAGGAATCTGGTTCGGGCCGGTCGCCGGACAGTTGTTTGAGAATCGCCGCTACCGTGCGCTCCGGCGCCTCGGTGCTCTTGTTGGCGCTCGTGGCCGTCACGGGAGTGCCGAGCTCCTCAAGAAGCGCGGCGCAAAAAGCGTTGTCCGGAATGCGGAAGCCGAAAGTCGGAATTCCGCGGCAGATTCCCGCATCAAGCCCCTCTTTTTTGTTTACGATGAACGTGAGCTTTCCCCGGGGCAGCCTGCTGGCAAGCTGCCGCGTGATGTGGCTGATGTCGCCGTACTCCTCCGCCATCGCCATATCGGATACTATCGCGTGAATTGGCTTGTCATCTGCGCGCCCTTTGATGGCGTAGACCTTCTCTACCGCCTTATCGGAAAAAGCATCGGCACCCAGCCCGTACAGGGTATCCGTGGGGTACAGCACGACGCCGCCCGCGCGGATCACGTCTGCCGCTTTTTTCGCCGCACCCGCTATCTCCTCCTGAGCATTGATGCGTATCGTTTCCATGCACTACATGCTACCGAAATAGTTCTCATTCTGCTATACTCGTCGCGTTGCGCACAGTTGGATGTCCATCGGCATGCACGACCTGGTGGATAGAACGCGCGCAGGGCGCGGTTAGCTCAGTGGTAGAGCGACCCCTTGACGTGGGGTAGGCCGAGGGTTCAATTCCTTCACCGCGCACCGAGTGAGTCCGGCATGATTCCGCCGCAGGTATCAAGAAAGTGTCCGAACGCCTCCATGAGTTGCCGCAAGTCCGGCGGGGGTGGTGGCATCCGCGTGTCGTCCACGGAGAGGATGGGCAGGATTTTTGAGGACGTGCTCGTGAGGAAAGCGCCATCATAGTGCGATATATCGCTATATTTGATATCGCGCTCTTCCAGTGCGAAGCCCATGTCTGCGGCGACCTTGAGGACCGCTTTTCGCGTGACGCCGAGCAGTATTTTCTCCTCCGGCGGAGAGTAGAGTGTCTTATCCTTCATGCAAAAGAAATTGGTGCGCGTGCCCTCTCTGACGCATCCCTCGCCGTCTATTAGAAGAGCGTCGTACGCGCCCGCGTTCTTCGCGTCGCGGTAGGCGAGGTAGCTGCGCAACATGCTTAGAGATTTGGCATGCGGGAAAGGACGCTCGTACTCCACGCTGATGCAGTGCACGCCGTCGCGATAGATTTTCTTGTCGGGATATAGAGGGTTGAGACACTGGATGTAGAGAGTCGCGTCCTCCGCGCGCTTCGCGCCGACGAGGAGGATTTTCACGTTGCACTCTTTGGCGGCGTTCTTCTCTACGAGCGCGCGGACGGCGGCAGCGATGAAATCCTGCGTCAGCGCGTGCTCAAGCCCCAGGATCTCCGCCGAGGAGAGCAAGCGCTCCGCGTGATCCGATAGGAAGTACGGAATGCCTCCGGCGACGCGCAGCGACTCGTATACGCCGAATCCGTACGAGTACGCTATGTCCGAAAGCGGCACCAGCGCCTGCTCCGCAGGCAGCGTTTCGCCATTTCTGGAAAAGTACGGGAAGGCGTCCGGCGATTTCATAATCACACATTATGCGCTATAACCTCCATATGCGCATCCTCGCAATAGAATCTTCGGCCGATGACTCTGGCGTCGCGCTGGTAGAGGCGGTCGGTAAGTTCGGCGACGACTTCCGCTTCTCGGTACTTGCAAACGAGATCGCCTCGCAGCACCACGAGGAGTACGGCGGCATTTACCCCAACGTCGCCAAAAAGGAGCACCAGAAGAATCTGCCTATCCTGTACGAAAAGATACGGGCACAACATCCGGAGAAGCCGGACGTAATCGCCGTCACGACGCACCCCGGCCTGGAGCCCTGCCTCTGGGCGGGCATTACGTTCGCCCAGAAACTCGCAGAGCAGTGGGGCGTCCCTGTCGTCGCCGTCAATCACCTGGAGGGCCACATCGTCATGTCCATGATGAAGTTCCAGACAAACGAAATCCGACAACACTCTCACATACTTGGGTATGTTGGTATGTCCGGACGGTTGCATCATTTTGATTTTCCGGTGCTTTCACTCCTCATCTCCGGCGGCAATACCCAGCTCGTGTTGTCCAAGGAACCCCTACGGTACGAGGTCGTGGGGCGCACACGCGACGACGCGGCGGGAGAGGCTTTTGACAAGGTCGCGCGCATGCTCTCACTTCCCTATCCCGGAGGACCGCATATATCACGCCTCGCCGCCGCCTCCCGCGAACACCATGAGATGTCATCTCATGGTGTGAGGCTGCCGAGGCCTATGTTGCATGAAGACAATCTTGATTTCTCTTTCTCCGGATTGAAGACTGCCGTCTTGCGGATGGTGGAAGCACACAAGCCGCTTTCGGACGATATGAAAAAAGCTATCGCGCGGGAATTTGAAGATGCGGTCGCCGACGTGCTCGTCGGCAAGACATTGCTCGCCGTGGAACAATGCGGCGTGAATACGGTCATCACCGGCGGAGGCGTCTCGGCCAATGCTCATATTCGCGGTCGGCTCGCCAATGCCCTTTCGGACGCGGGAGTGAAATTCTTTGTGTGCGAGCCCGCTCTTTCCACCGACAACGCGCTCATGATAGCGCTCGCGGGATATTTCCGCGCTCAGGCCGGTGAATACACCGACGCTGCGCACCTGCGCGCCGACGGCTCTCTCTCACTCGCCTGAAACCAGTCGTGAGCGAATGGCGCTGATGATGGAGCCTGCATCGGATGTATCTATTTCTCCGGAAGGAATGTTGACATGGGCGATATCGCGGTAGCGCTTGAGCCGCTCCCGCAGAAGCTCCGGATAGCAGCGCACGAGCGCGTCCTTCATTTCTTCGCCGTCATTCATGGAAAAGTGGCCGCCCCATACCACGGGCTTCGGCACGGAGAAGTAGCGCTCAATAAGGGCCTTCGGCGGCTCATCGCCGACGTCCAGATGTACGACCAAGAAATCCGACCTCATCTTATCAAGCATCTCGTCTCCGAGGTGGACTACGCTTCCGGTTGTGTCCAGCACAATGCCATCCGGCGCGTCGCTTGCGGCAAGCGTATGCTTCTCTTCCATATCAAGATATTTGCGTTCGCGCTCGGCGTACCCCTCGCTGCCGGGGAATCCGAGCCACTCGGCTAGAGCGTCAATGCCGGAGAGCCCCAGCTCGCGCATTATCCGCGCATCTACCTCCGTGTGTGCAAATCCGCGCTCGCGCGCGAGCGCGCGGGCGCTACGGGTCTTGCCCACATTGGACATGCCCACAAGGGCGACGCGGAATGCCCCATCCGCGAGACGGGATTCCAGTTCCGCCGTGTTCATGGGCCTATGCTAGCACAGGCCATTGAGCGGCCAAAACCGCTAGGGCGCTCGCCCATAGAGCGCGGATTTGATACCATTCATTGCTATGCAGCAGCCGCTTCCCGAAACATTCCTCAAGCCCTACGACCCCGCCGAGAATGAGCCCCGCATACTGGAGCTCTGGGAAAGAAGCGGCTACGCCAACCCCGATGTATGCGTGGAAAAAGGCGTGACGAAGCCGGATGCTCCTACTTATTCCATCGTACTGCCGCCGCCCAACGTCACGGGGACGCTCCACATGGGGCACGCCGCGATGCTCGCGATAGAAGACATCCTCATACGCTACCACCGCATGCGCGGATACAAGACGCTCTGGCTCCCCGGCACCGACTCTGCGGCCATCGCCACGCAATCCAAGGTGGAAAAAAATATCCAGAAGGCGGAGAAAAAATCACGCTATGATCTGGGCCGCGAAGAGCTCTTGAAGCGCATTGACGCTTTCACCGAAGAGAGTAAGAAAACCATCATAGAGCAGACCAAACGCATGGGCTCATCTCTGGATTGGAGCCGCTACGCCTATACGATGGACGAGAAGCGCTACGCGGCGGTCATGGAAGCTTTCGTGCGCATGTACGAAGCCGGCCTTATCTACCGCGGAGACCGCATCGTCAACTGGGACCCGAAGGGCCAAACGACCGTTTCCGACGATGAAGTAACGCACGAAGAGACGGCGGGTACGCTTTATACTTTCCGATATGCCAAAGACTTCCCTATCCCCGTCGCCACGACCCGTCCGGAGACTAAGGTCGGCGACACGGGCGTCGCGGTGCACCCGGACGACGCTCGTTACAAAACGTACATTGGCAAGACGTTCAACGTGGAGTTCGCCGGGGCGCACCTATCGCTCAAGGTCGTGGCAGACGAGGCGGTTGACCCTGCATTCGGCTCCGGGGCTGTCGGTATTACGCCGTCGCACAGCTTCACCGACTGGGAAATAGCCGAGCGACACGACCTCCCGCGCGTGCAGGTCATTGATGAGCGCGCCCGCATGACGGAGGCGGCGGGGCCTCTCGTCGCCGGCAAAAAGACGCTGGAGGCGCGCGCTCTCATAGTGGAGTGGCTCAAGGAGAGAGGTCTACTTGAAGGCGAGAAGCAAGTACCGATGAACATTTCAAAAGCAGAGCGCACGGGCGGAACTATTGAACCGCTGCCGAAATTGCAATGGTGGATAGCGGTTGATAGATCCGCGAAATTTCCCGACGGTCGGGAGCGCACGCTCAAAGAATGGATGCGCTCGGTCGTTGAGGAGAAAAAGACAGACATAATACCGGAGCGCTTTGAGAAGATTTACTACCACTGGATAGACAACCTGCGCGACTGGTGTATCTCGCGGCAGATATGGTTCGGACACCGCATCCCCGTCTGGTATCGCAGAGACGAGAGCGGTAATGTTGTCGAGACAATAGTTTCCGTCGACGGTCCCTCCTCCGCCAAGGCTTCGGAGGGCAAGTGGGAGCAGGACCCCGATACGCTGGACACATGGTTCTCCTCGGGTCTCTGGACGTTTTCAACATTGGGTTGGCCAGAAGAGACGGACGACTTGAAGACATACCACCCGACCTCGGTCTTGGAGACCGGCTACGACATTCTCTTCTTCTGGGTCGCGCGCATGATACTCATGAGCGGCTTTCTCTTGGGCGACGTGCCTTTCCGCAAGGTCTATCTGCACGGCCTGGTGCGCGATGAGAAGGGGCGCAAGATGTCCAAGAGCATCGGCAACATAATAGACCCCCTCACGATGATAGATAAATTCGGTGCCGACGCAGCTCGCCTCTCGCTCGTAATCGGCGCGCAGATAGGCAACGACGTGAAGCTATCCGAGAACAGGGTGCGCGGCTACAAGCATTTTGCGAATAAGATCTGGAACATCTCGCGCTTCGTGCTTGAGAACACGGCGGATGCGGATATGGATGCGCCGCTTACCGACGAAGATAAGGAGCTGCTGCGCGAGGCCAAAAGGGTCGTGGCGGAGATATCGCGCTACATAGATGATTTCCGCCTGGACCTCGCGGGCGACGCCGTGTACCACTACATCTGGGATCGCTTCGCGGCGGAGATACTTGAGGAGTCCAAGCCCATCCTCAAGGACGGCGGCGAAGCCGCCGCATCTAGACGCTCAACGCTAAACGCTATCCTTCTTATTTCCCTCAAACTCCTACACCCCTTTATGCCATTCGTCACCGAATCCATCTGGCAAGAGTTATCGAGGAAAGAATGCGACCTCCTCATGGTCGCCAAATGGCCGAACTGATACTGGCAGGACCTGCCCGCCTTGGGCGGGGCTTCCCCAGCAAGAAGCCAATCTGCTGATGATAGCGTCTTGGCCTGCGGTACAATCGGCAGATGAATAGCGAGTTACTGACCGTGCTGGCCGCGCTTGCGGGCGGCATACTCCCCGCCCTCGCATGGCTCTGGTTTTGGCGGCGCGAGGACAGCAGGCATCCGGAGCCGCGCAGGCTCATAGCGCTGGCTTTCCTCGCCGGCATGGTCGCCGTCGCCGTGGTGATACCCGTAGAGAAGTTCGTCGCCCCATACATCGTGAGCGCGCAAAGCCTGCTCCCCTTTATACTACCCGCGTCCACGTTGGTTTTCTGCGCTTGGGCGGCGATAGAGGAGATATGCAAATACCTCGCCGCGCGCTTCAGCGTATTGGGGCGGCGGGACAACGACGAGCCGATAGACGCGGTGATATACATGGTTACCGTCGCGCTCGGATTCGCGGCCGCGGAAAACACTCTATTCCTCCTATCTCCGCTTGCGGGCAGCACGCTGCCGCAGGTGATACAGACGGGGGACCTGCGCTTCGTGGGCGCGACGCTCCTGCACGTGCTTGCATCGGCGGTCATCGGCGTCGCGATAGGACTCGCCTTCTACAAGCCCAAGCGCACCCGCCGCCTGTACGCGCTATACGGAGTTATCCTCGCCATACTTTTGCACAGTGTCTTCAACTTCCTTATAATCAATACATCCGAAGACCATCTGCTGCGAACCTTCGGACTTGTCTGGCTCGGGCTAATTGTTCTCTTGGGTGTCTTGGAGTTCATCAAACGCATTCGCCCGCGGATGAGATGAATAATCAGTGATATACTTGTCCTATGAAGAAGCCATCTTTTTTCGCAAGGCTTACGGGTACCGACGACGATTATTTTGATGACGCCACGCCCGCGATTTTTGAGGGCGAAGGAGCGGAGCGGCACGCACGCCTCTCCATGAAGGGTGATTCTCCGGATGGCGATTGGTCGCCGGACGAGCCGCAGGGGGAGCTTGCCGTGGATGTGTACCAGACGCCCGACGCAATCGTGGTAAAGGCTCTAGTCGCCGGCGTACAGCCCGCTTCCATAGACATAGCGCTTACCCGCGAAATGCTGACAATCTCCGGCACCCGAGAGGACGAGCGCGAAGCGGAGGAAGACGACTACTTCCAGCGCGAGCTCTACTGGGGTTCTTTCTCGCGCACCATACTCCTGCCCGAAGAGATAGACGTGGACATGGCTGAGGCCTCCGAAAAGCACGGCATCCTCATGATCCGCCTGCCAAAGATAAACAAAAAGCGCGAGACCAAGCTCAAAGTCCGCAGCCGCTAAAATAAAGCTCCCGGCCGGCACGGCTGCGAGATATTCCACGCAGCAGAATAACAGGCAGAACGATAAAGGTCGGTCATTTATATTTAAGATGTAAAGGCGCTGCTCCGTGTGGGAACAACGCCTTTATGGGTATTCGGACGCTGACGGTTTCACTCAGTGGCGAGCGCAGCATTATAACGCTCGTCACCACGGATAGCTTCCAATACGGAAGCCCGCAGGGACCACCTCTCGATATGCCGCGAGACGAACGAGAACGCGAGGAAACCCGCCCCGAGAGCGAAGAACGTAGCGTGGCCACCCAAATACCAGATGAGAAAGCACGCCAGCCCCAACAGCATCAGAAAGTAGCCTGGGCGGAAGCGCTGCCACGCAGTCAGCCTGACGTTGACGTTCTCCCACGCGCGCTCTGATAGGAACTTGATGTCCTTACAGAACTCGCCCGATAGGTCGTGCGGCGTCTCCTTGAAGAATCCGACGATATACGGCCTTTCCTCCGTGCCGTACACCTCCACTCTCTCTCCCCCCGAGCGCAGGGCTTCCAAGATGAGTTCTTGGTCCTGCCTCTCCATCCGGAACAAATCGGCGAGGTAGTGGTAACCATACTCCGAGTACGTCCGGAGGAACCGCAGACGAGGAGCACCGGTCACGGTTCGGATGATAACCATATCCGCGTCCTTAATCGGTCTGGAAAAGATCTCCACCGTTTTGTATCCCCTTTTGGGCACGCCGCGGATGCGACGTTTTACAGACCCGCATCATTCAACAATAAAAAGCCGGGGCTTGCAACTGCAAACAAACTTCTTTCCCAGCAGCAGTGCACCGACTCGTTACTCCAACAGGCGCATCCGGTAGATGTCAAAGGAATTCTCGCCCTCAAACATGTCGGAGGGGTTGGGGAGGTAGCGCCTGGGGCGCGATATCTCCTCGGTCGCGTCGCGCAAGAGCCTGTGAAAGACCGCGAATTCCTCCTCCACGTCGTCAAAATCTATCGTGTGTCGGCGCATCTGGCTTTTACCGTCAGCATTTTTGCGCTTGCGGCATTCATAAAAAATGAATCGTCTCACGGGCTTTCCGAATTTTTCTTTCACCGTGTAGTAATTGAATATCGCCTGTATCACAAAAAGCGTTTTCGCCGCCCCCTGCGGGCTGAACGCTTCCACGAATTTGTGGTCTACGATGTCCAGAGCATTCCGGTCCACGCGGGATTCCACCACCAGGTCGGATATCGCCTTGACGGGTAGCGGCAGCCCTTCCACTTCTGCCAATCCGGAAACCTCTATGCCCAAGACCTTGTGCCGCGGCGGGCGCGCGAGGTAAAAATTGATGGCCTGCATGTATTCGCGCTCCATCCTAGCGCGGCGCTTCTTTCGTGCGCCGCGCGTATTTGCTTTGCCGAAATTTATCTCAAAGTCGGGCACGTTGCGCAGATACTCCATTCCCAGCTCTATTGAGCCCTCCTTGCCCAGCCCCCCGTAGAAATGCTGCAAAGCCACGTGCCCCGCGCGTCCCACGATGGAGGCCGGGCCGGAGGGCGTGTCGTACACCTTCTCCACATATCGCTTGTGCCACGCCAGCGGATTTCGCAAAAAAGACATGAGCGACGAATGGCTCCAGTATTTGATGGGTGGCTCCATCTCCCCCGCCTCGGCCTTTTTTCTGGATTTTTTCCGCGCTTTCTTCATAAGGACGAGTATACCCCTTTCCGCACCAATGCTCACTTGCGGCATTTCCCTTAAATTTCCCGCAAAGAAGGCGGAATTTGATTCTCAGCCGTCTCTTGAACCTTTACACGATGATGACGTGTCCGATATCGGAAAGGAGATAAAGCGCCTCCCGAAGACGGGTAAATACAAGAACTTCTAAAGATTCCTCTAGTAGCTCCGCAATTGTTTTGCGCGTTCGTGGAAGCGGATACGCTCCAGAGCTTTTGACTCAATTTGATGGATGCCCCGCCCAAGGCGGGCATGGCTCGCGGTATCAGTAACTTCTAAGCTGCTTGGCTCTTTCGTGAAATCTAATCCTCTCTAAAGCTTTTGCTTCTATCTGGCGTATACGCTCGCGGGTTACGCCGAATTCCCTGCCCACCTCTTCAAGTGTGAAGCAGATGCCCTCGTCGGTGAGGCCGTTG
The DNA here is from genome assembly GCA_024654485.1 of Patescibacteria group bacterium. Classification (GTDB taxonomy): domain Bacteria; phylum Patescibacteriota; class Minisyncoccia; order Phycocordibacterales; family UBA2100; genus UBA10103. Next base: position 13,645 of record JANLHO010000006.1, read on the forward strand.
CGCATTTCCAGTATTTTCCTCTCTTTGGGTGAAAGCTCCTCAAGGATAAACATCATCTGCTCGCCGAGGATGCGCCGCGAAGCGTCTTGGTCGGGGCTGGCTATCGTGTCGTCGGCGATGAAGCTGCCCAAGGTGGAGCGCTCGTCGTCGTCTTCCCCGACGGGACTCTCCAGCGAGACTGTGTCCTGATTTATCTTCTGTATGGTATATATCTTCTCCACCTCTATGCCCATTTCCGCCGCTATTTCTTCCGGCAACGGGTCACGCCCGAGGTGCTGGGATAGCTCGCGTACTTTCTGCTTGTACTTGGCGATGGTTTCTACCATGTGCACGGGGATTCGGATGGTGCGGCTCTGGTCGGCCAATGCACGCGTGATGGCCTGACGTATCCACCAAGTCGCATAGGTGGAGAATTTGTAGCCCTTGGTGTAGTCAAATTTGTCCACGGCCTTGAAAAGGCCGAGGTTGCCCTCTTGGATAAGGTCCAGAAGCGTCAGATCGGGCGAGCGGTTGACGTATTTTTTGGCGATGGAGACCACGAGGCGGAGGTTGGAGCGTGCAAGGATGGTGCGCGCCTCCTCGTCGCCCGCTTCTATGCGCTTGGCTAGCTCTTTTTCCTGATCGCCGTTCAGAAGCGGGTACTGGCCTATCTCGCGCAGGTACATTTGCACGGAATCAAAGCCCGAATCCGAGCGTCGGTGCAAAAGCTTCTTCCTCTCAAGCACGGAATCAGCCGAAGTATCCTCAAGCATGCCTCCCCCTTCAAGAATGTCTATGCCAGCCGTCGCAAAACGCTCGTATATCTCCTCAAGCAGGAACATGTTGTCCTCTATCGTCGGGAATTCGCGAAGTATCTCGTCGTAGGTGATGTAGCCGCGCTGCCGGCCGAGCACTATCAATGCTTCCACTTTGTTCTGAGCCGCAGCCTGCGCTCGCGCGCTGATTGGTCGCCTTTTTCGCGCATGCTGAATCGGCTTCTTTGCTTTCTTTGCCGACTTGGGCTTTCGCTTCGCGCGGACGCTAATGCGCTTTTTTGCTTTTGCCGGACGCCTGCGAGAAGAAGGCGCGCGCTTGACCCTGCGCGGCTTTTTCAATGCTTTTTTCTTCGTCTTTTTTGCTTTTGCCATAAGTGTAAAAATCGCGCGTACAAATCCCCTCCCGCATTTCGGGAAAGATTTGTCTCGTATGCAGCCCCGCCGGAGCGCCACGCGTTTTCACGCATTACGCAACAGGCAGGCCAAGTGCGACACTTTACACTTTTTCGTGAAGTTGTGCAATGCGAGTTGTCAACATCTTACACACAGCCAAAAGCCTCTCCGCCTCTTTTTCCTTGGCGGACTTTTCAGCCTGTTTTAGAGCCATAGTAGCGATATCAAGCTCTTCCATAAGCCTCTGCCTGTGGATAACGCGCAGCAGGGCCTGCATCTCCCTTTCCAGATTCACGTCTTCGGCATAAAGTGATTCCACGGAAAATCGCAGCGCTTCTTGCTCTTCCTCGGGTAGTTTTTTAAGATTTTTGAAAGTCTCCTCACCCGCCGCTTCCTCCATCTCGGATAAATATCTGGTCGTATCTATCTGCGGCTTCGGAAGAGATAGCTGCCATAGCAATATCCCGTACGCCTGCTTGAGCCGGCCCAATCCGCGCGGAGAGACGTCCGACTTTTCCGGCGTCGCGGACATGGCAGGCGTATCCGACCGCGCCTCGCCGCCTTGCGCGGGCACTCTGGGAAGCTGCGCGAGCGCGTCGGCGACCGCGCTTTCGGAAACACCGAGTCGCTCGGCTATTTCCCGCACGTATTGCTCGCGCGCGATAGGACTTCGCATGTCGCTGAGGTACGGAAGTACCACGGATTCCACCGAGCGCCGGAACCAGTCCGGTCCCTTGGAATGTTCCTCCAAGACATCAAGCAGGAATGTGATTATGTCCTTGGCATCGCGTATGCATCGGCTCCATGCCTCCTTGCCCTCTTTTTCTATCAAATCGGCGGGGTCGCATTCGTTCGGCAATTGCGCGACTTTCACGTTGAGCCCTCCCTGCAGAGCCGCTCTCGCGGCTCTGCCGGCCGCCTTGATTCCCGCGGGGTCGGCATCAAGCGCTATTACGAGATTGTCGGTCATACGCCGTATGAGGGTCGCATGCTCGGGCGTAAAGGCGGTGCCCGAAACGGCGAGTGTATTGGTCCATCCGGCCTGATGCGAGGCCAGAAGGTCCATTTGCCCCTCCACCAGAACGGCGAAATTATGCTTGCGCATAGCACCCTTTGCTCTGTCAAAGCCGTACAAAATGCGCGATTTGCGAAAAAGTGGAGTCTCGGGAGAATTCAGGTATTTCGGTGCCTCCGGAGAAGCATGCTCTCCGAATGTCCTACCCGAAAATCCGACCACGCGCCCCGCGCTGTCGGCTATGGGGAAAACGATGCGGTTGCGGAATTTGTCGGAAATCCGCCAGCCGGCGGATGCGCGTTCGCTTTTCTTCCCTAGGCCCGCCTCCAATATCTCCTTTTCGGTGAACTTTCCGCCAGAGGCGGATTTTGCTTTGAGATGGTCCGTGAGCTCGCTCCATTCATTCCCCGCCCATCCGAGACGAAACGCCGATATCGTCTGCGCGCTCATGCCGCGCTCTTTGAGGTACTTTTTTGCTTCTTCCGTGAGGTGCGACGAATAATAGATGGTGGCGACTTCCAGCAGCTCAAATAGGCGGTCGCGCTCATCTTTCTTCTCCTTGCCGCCGCGTCCGTACACTACCTCCACCCCCGCCTTGTCCGCCAAGACCTTCAGAGCACCCTTGAAATCCAGACCCTCAATTGCCTGCACGAAGCTGAAGATATCGCCTCCCGTGTCGCACCCGAAGCAGTGGTAGGTGCCGCGCTCTGGCGAAACGAAGAATGAAGGAGTCTTCTCCGCGTGAAATGGGCATCGCGCGCGAAGAGAGCTTCCGCTCCTCTCAAGCTTCACGTATTGCGACACCACGTCCACGATAGAGAGCTTGTCCTTTACTTGCTGCACTGTATCCGACATGGCTTCCCATTATGCTCCCTGTTTGTTCAAGAGTGAAGCGATTGATTTACAAACAGCAGGCCCTTTGTCAGTAAGGCGCTTTTTTCAAAAAAATGCGGACACCAAAAAGAGTTTTTGGCGTTTTGGGCCATTCTCCCGCCAAAAATCCTGTTTTGACGGCGCGCCGTGCGGATTTGAAACTGGCTCTACCGCTCCAGCGATTCTTTTTGCTTTTGCGATTCGGGGACTTCCTCGGTATCCAGTGATTTGAACTCCGCTTCCATGTCTTTTATCATCTCGTACTTCTTGCTGCCCGCGAATCCCGTACCTGCCGGTATGAGACGTCCGATGATGACATTTTCCTTAAGGCCCACGAGGCGGTCCACGGAGCCGCCAACCGCCGCCTCGGCAAGCTTGCGTGGCGTGTTCTGGAAGGATATGGCCGAGAGGAAGCTGGCGCGCGTGAGCGACACTTCGGTGATACCGCGAAGAAGCGCTTTTGCCTTTGCCGGCTCGCCTTCCGTTTCTTTGGCCGACTTGTTGATGCGCTCAAGCTCAAAGTCGGCGATTATCTCGCCGGCGGAGACCCCCGTGTCGCCCGAATGCGACACCTGTACGCGGCTGAACATCTGCTTAACTATTATCTCCAGGTGTTTGCGCGCCGTCGCGACGCCCTGCAATTCGTAAATGCGCGTAATTTCATTGATGATGTACTCCTGCGCGCGCTCTTTGCCCGCGAGTGCGAAAAGTGCTTCAAGCTCGGCAGAGCCGTCCGTGAGGAAGTCGCCCTTCTCCACCTGTGCGCCCTCTTTCACTACGATCATGCGCAAGGGACTCACGCGATACTCGGTGTCGCGTTTCGCGGCCTTTGCGGTCTTCCCTGAAGGGGCGTCGGGAACGATGGTGATAACCCTCTCGTCCCCGTCTTTGGCTATCTCGGCAATAACACCCGAAACCCGTGCGATAGATGCCGGAATCTTCGGGGTGCGCGATTCAAATACTTCCTCCACGCGTGGCAGACCCATGGTGATGTCGCCTCCGGCCGTAGCGACGCCTCCGGTGTGGAAGGTCCGCATGGTGAGCTGTGTCCCAGGCTCGCCTATCGCCTGCGCGGCGACGACGCCAACCGCCTCGCCGACATCCACGAGCTCTCCCGTCGTCATGTCCACGCCGTAGCACATCTGACACACGCCACGGTGTATTTTGCAGGTCATTGGCGAACGGACGGTCACGGTCTGCGTGTCGCTCATCTCTACCGCTTCCGCATCGTCGTATGAGAGAAGATGATTGCGCTTCCAGCCCGAGGCTGGTCCGCCTTGGGCAGAGAAATCTCCCGGTACGACTTCCGCCAATGTGCGTCCGACTATGCGCTCCGAGAAAGAGCCTCCTATGTTCTCCTTGCCCGGGCGCGCTATCGCCACGCCATCCTTGGTCCCGCAGTCCTTGTCCAGAATTATCACGTCGTGCGCGACGTCAAAGAGGCGGCGCGTTAGGTAGCCCGCGCGCGCGGTGTTGAGCGCGGTGTCCGCGAGACCCTTGCGCGCGCCGTGAGTGGATATGAAGTACTCTATAGGCGTCAGGCCCTCCTTGAGGGACGACGTGATGGGGAATTCTATTATCTCTCCGCGCGGGTTCGTGATGAGGCCCTTCATGCCGACCATCTGGTGCAGCTGCACGACGGAGCCTCGCGCGCCGGAGGTTATCATGTCGTGCACGGGACCGGTCTGATCCAGCGACTCCACGACCTGCTTGCGCAGCTCGCCTGATACCTTGCCCCATATCTCTATGGTAGAGCGGCGACGCTCGTCTTCAGTGAGCAACCCTTCGCTATAGTTGTCGTATTCCTTTCGCGCGCGCTCTCGCCCTTCGGACACGAGCGCTTCTTTCGCCGCGGGAACGACGACATCGGAAATTGACCACGTAATGCCCGCGTGCGTTGCGTAGCGGAAACCGAAATGCTTTATCTTGTCCAGAATCGCTGGTATGCCGTCCAGACTGTAGTGAACGACAAGCTGTTGCACGAGAAGCTGCATGCGCTTGTTGGTTATCTCCTCATTGATGTACGGGAAATCGCTCGGGAGCACGGAGTTGAAGAGCAGGCGGCCAACAGTGGTCTCAAATACGGCTCCCTCAAACTGCTCATACTTCTTGGAGTCGCTGGGGAGAACCTTTATCTTGGCGCGCAGGTCTACGGCGCGGAAATCATGTGCGGTTATAGCGGCGTTGGGGGAAGGATGCGCGCTTCCCTCGCCTTTCGCGCCGTCTACGGGCCTGGTCATCCAGTAACAGCCCAGGACGATATCCAGAAGCTTGGATGCGACGACCACGTCGCCCGAACCCGGCTTCAGTATGTTCTTGTTGGCCGACATTATCTTGGCGGCCTCAAGCTGTGCGGATTCCGAAAGCGGGACGTGCACCGCCATGGCGTCGCCATCAAAGTCGGCGTTGTACGCGGGACATACCAATGGGTGTACCTGTATGGCATTGCCCTCTATAAGTACCGGGCGGAATGCCTGTATGGACTGTCGGTGCAATGTGGGCGCGCGGTTGAGAAGGACGTACTTGCCTTGGATTGCCTCTTCAAGTATGGGCCACACCTCCGGCGCCTCCTCTTCTATGAGGCGTCCCGCTCCGCGGATGTTGTATGCGAGCTCGCGCGCAAGAAGACCCTGTATGACGAACGGGCGGAAAAGCTCCAATACCATGTGCTTTGGCAAACCGCATTCATCAAGCGCCAAGTCCGGTCCGACGACGATGACGGAGCGGCCGGAATAATCAACACGCTTACCGAGTAGGTTTTGGCGCAGGTATCCATGCTTACCTTTGAGATAATCGGCGAGCGATTTGAGAGCGCGCCGACGACCGCCCAGTATTCCGGAGATGCCGCTTCCGCGCCGCATGGAGTTGTCCAGAAGCGCGTCCACCGCTTCCTGCAGGATGCGCTTTTCGTTGCGTAGTATGACTTCCGGCGCGTGGATAGAAAGAAGACGCTTGAGGCGGTTGTTGCGGTTGATGACGCGGCGGTAGAGGTCGTTGAGGTCGCTTGATGCATGGCGGCCTCCTTCAAGCGCCACCATGGGTCGCAGCGCGGGCGGCACTACCGGAAGCCGCACCATAAACATCCACTCGGGCTTCACGCCGGCTCGGGCGAGCGATTCCGCAAGCGCCAGTCGCTTGCGAAGCTTGTCGCGCTCTGCGGCACCCGCTGTCTCGCGCTCTTCTTTGATTCGGGCGATGAACTTGTCCAGATCCAGCTGTTTCAGTATCTGATATAGCGCCTCTGCGCCGATAGACGCACGGAACATCGCGCCGTATTTTACGGCGTAGAGATGGTATGCGGCTTCGTCAAAGACGGCGCCCACCTTTATGGATTCAATCTCTTTTTTCGCCTTCTGCGCCTTTTCCTTCAGCTCTGTCTTTACGTCGGCGTTTGCGGCGGCTTTGTTCTTCGCCTGATATTCCTGCTCCAGATCCTTAAGCAGGCGCGTGCGCTCCGCTTCGTCCACGTGCGTGATTATGTATCCGGCAAAATACACTACCTTCTCCACCTCGGCGGCCGACAGGCCGAGCATAAGCGCGATTCGTGACGGGATGCCGCGCAGGAACCATATGTGCGATACGGGTGTCGCGAGGTCTATATGCCCCATTCGCTCCCTGCGCACTATCGCCCTAGTTATCTCCACGCCGCACTTTTCGCAAATGATGCCGCGGAAGCGGATGCCGCGGTATTTACCGCAGTAGCACTCGTAATCCTTCTCCGGCCCGAATACGCGCTCGTCAAAAAGACCGTTCTTCTCCGGACGCTGGGTGCGGTAGTTGATGGTCTCGGGCTTCGTTATTTCGCCCCAGCTCCACTCAAGAATTCGCTCGGGGCTCGCGAGTCGCATCGCGACTGCCTCGAAATCCTGCGGGATGATGTCTTTCTTTTTCATATATCGGGCTTAGGTTCTCGTTTCTTGTAAGATGGGCGCTCTTTCCATGAATTCAATGTCTATCCCGAGGCCGCGCAGGTGACGCACCAGTACGTTGAACGTGGCGGGCGTATTGCTCTCCTGTATCCGTTTGCCGGAGACTATTGCGTCAAAGGCCGCGCTGCGACCTAGGATGTCGTCGGATTTTATAGTGAGTACCTCGCGTAGCGAGTAAGCGGCTCCATAACCCAAGAAAGCCCAGACTTCCATCTCCCCGACGCGCTGTCCGCCGTTCTGTGCCTTGCCTCCCAAGGGCTGCTGCGTCGTGAGCGAGTAAGGTCCGATGGAGCGCATGTGTATCTTGTCTTCCACCATGTGGTGGAGTTTCAACATGTACATAATTCCCACGGAAACGGGCTGCGCGAAAGGCTCGCCTGTGCGCCCGTCAAATAGGATGCGCTTGCCCGTGGGCGACAGGCCGGCTTCTGTGAGCTCATGCCTTATTTCGTCTTCCGTCGCGCCGGAGAAGGACGGCACGACCGCCTGATAGTCGGACTTTTCCGCCGCGAGTCCGAGATGCAGCTCCAGTATCTGCCCGAGGTTCATACGCGATGGCACACCAAGCGGCGTGAGTATGATATCTACCGGATTTCCGTTCTCGTCGTACGGCATGTCTTCCTCCGGAAGCACGCGCGAAATTACGCCCTTGTTGCCGTGACGTCCGGCGAGCTTGTCTCCCACGGAAATGGTGCGAAGTTGCGCGACCTCAATGTGTACTCGCTTGATTACGCCGCTTTCCAGCGTGTCCCCGCTTTCGCGCGAGAATACCTTTACCCCGATCACGCGTCCGCGCTTGCCGCCTTCCATGCGAAGCGACGTGTCTTTCACGTCCTTGGCTTTCTCGCCGAATATTGCGTGAAGCAGACGCTCTTCTGGAGTGAGCTGTGTCTCCCCCTTGGGCGTTACTTTGCCGACGAGGATGTCGCCGGAGCGCACTTCGGCACCTATGCGGATGACGCCGTCCTCGTCCAGATTGCGGAGCTTGAATTCGCTGACGTTCGGGATGTCGTGCGTCGTAACCTCCGGCCCGAGCTTCGTGTCGCGCACGACACAAATGAATTCCTCCATGTGTATGGAAGTGAAGCGTGCGTCCTTAGCCAGACGTTCGGAAATGACTATGGCGTCTTCGTAGTTGGCTCCGAACCACGGTAAAAAGGCGACGCGGATGTTCTGCCCTATCGCGAGCTGTCCGTCTACGGACGTGGACGTATCCGCGAGGACCGTGCCTTTCTTAACGCTATCTCCCACCGAGACGACAGGCCGCTGATGGAATGTGGTAAATCCGTTGGTGCGGGAAAAGTTGACCAAGCTGTACTCCTTGGTCTTGCCGTCGGAATTCTTTATCTTGACGACGCGGGCGTCCACATAGGCGACATCGCCGGCTTCTGTCGCAAGAATGAGGCGGCCGGAATCGCGTGCAGCTGCCGACTCAACGCCGGTTGCTACGAGCGGTGCCTCGGGGCACACGAGCGGCACTGCCTGCTTTTGCATGTTGGAACCCATCAGGGCGCGGTTCGCGTCGTCGTTCTCCACGAACGGAATAAGAGAGGTCGCTACGGAGAAAGGCTGGTTTGTCGCCACCTCTATAAAATCCACGTCTTCGCGGCGCACAAGAGTCGGACTGCCTCCTTTGCGCACTTCTGCAAGTTTTTGCGTTATTCTCCCTTCCGAGTCGCGGGGTGTCGCGGCGTGCGCGATAGCGTATCCCTCTTCTTCCAGCGCGTTGATGTATTTGATCTCCTTAGTGATGCGCCCTTTCTCCACCTTCGCATACGGCGTTTCTATGATACCGAATTCATTGGGTCGTGCGTAGAGCGACATGTGCAATACCAGACCGATGTTCTTGCCTTCCGGAGTGTGTATCGGGCAGACGCGGCCGTAGTGCGAGGAGTGCACGTCGCGGACCTCAAGCCCCGCGCGCTCCGAGGTAAGTCCGCCTCGCCCAAGCGTGGAAAGAGTGCGGAGGTGCTCTATTTCATCAAGAGTGTTGTACTGCTGCATTAGCTGCGAGAGCTGGTCGGTCGTGAAGAATTCGCGTATCGCCGCCTGAAAAGGGCGCGGATTGATGAGCGAGACCGGCAGGGTCGTTTCCGCATCCACCATGGCCATGCGGTCTTGGATGTTGCGCTTCATGCGGGAGAGGCCCACGCGCATGCGGCCCTCAAGAAGCTCGCCCGCGAAACGAACGCGACGGAACCCCAGGTGGTCTATGTCGTCGGGGGCGGAGCGGGGATCTGCGTTCATCTCGGCTATCTGCGTAACGATACGCACTATGTCGTCCGCGGATAGAGTGGATTCACCAAGGTGTTTTTCATCTATCTTCAGGCCGAATCGGCGGTTGAAGTGGAAGCGTCCTACGCGCGAAAGGTCGTAGCGGTCGGCGGATAGTATGGCCTTGACATGGTCGCGGGCACTCTCGGGGCTCGCTATGTCTCCGTCGCGAAGCCTGCGATATATCTCCACGTATGATTCCTCGGCGCTCGTGGCATGGTCGTGCGACAGGGTCGCAGCGACCGCATCACGCGCGTGCGGCGATTTGGAAAAGCGGGCGAGTATCTCCTTTTCAGCGACCAGTCCGAGAACACGCAGCAGCACGGTCACCGGAAAGCGGCGTTTGCGGTCTACTTTGACGTAAATACCCTGATCGGGGTCGGATTCTATCTCTATCCATACGCCGCGCGAGGGGATTATCTTCGCGCCGAAGTATCTCTTGCCCTTGTGGAGAGCGGAATCAAAGAAAACGCCGTAAGAGCGTGCGAGCTGCGGTACGACGATGCGCTCCACGCCGTTGATGATGAAGGTGCCGTGATCGGTCATCCACGGAAAATCGGCGAGGAATATCTCCTGCTCCTTCTCTTCGCCCGTAGTTTTGTTCTTGAGGCGCACGACCATGGAGAGCGGCGCTTCGTACGTGCGCATCGCGCGCTTGGCGTAGTGCTCATCCCAGCGAAGAGAGTCAAAGGTGAACTTCACGAGCTTGAGCTCAAATTTCTTGCCGGAATGGTCGTTGATGGGAGAGAATTCCTTGAAGACGCGCTCGGCATTTACCTCCACGAACTCGCGGAATGAAGCTATCTGGTTCTCCACGAGCGAAGGGAGTTTTATGAGCGGCTCCTGATAACGTCCGAAGTATTTTTGTGGTCGCGCTTTGTGTGTTGTTTTTGCCATTTTTTCCAACAAGCTACTCCGCGGGGCTGGAACCCTCGGATCTCGCATTCGTTATTAAATTGTCGGTATATAAATTCGCCCGAAAGCGAAGTCATCTCCAAAAGCACGTCCGCAACTCAATCAGCTATGGCAAATGTCGCGGGAGTATAAGGCTTATTGCCTGCATCGTCAAGCTTGACATTAGACGATAAGTGTTGCCTATTGGCATATTCCCAACTTGCTTGTGACGACCGTCACAAGTTGGGAATATTATCTTTGACGGATTTTTCTCTTCCACTCTTCTATCTTTGCATGATGGCCGGTAAGGAGCACTTTCGGCACGCGGTACTTCTTCCCTTTCCACTCCAAAACCTCGGGGCGCGTGTAGACCTCCGGAGAAGAGACGCGCGACTCTTCCAGAGACTCGGCCTTGCCAAGCACATCCGGTACGAAACGCGAGACGGCATCAATGACGGTCGCGGCGGGAAGCTCGCCGCCCGTGAGAACGTACGGACCCATTGAGACCTTCTTGGCTTTCAGGATTTTCTGCACCCGCGCGTCCACCCCCTCATAGTGGCCGCAAATGAAAAGTATGTGCTTCTTCCCGCCACGGCGGGCAGGCTTGGCGAGCCGCTTGGCCTCTTTCTCATCAAATTGCGCTCCGTCTGTCGCGAAGAATATTTTCTCCACTCCTTTTTTCCTCCCTATTGCTTTTTGCGCTGCTCGCAGAATTGCATCCGGCTCCAACACCATTCCGGGACCTCCGCCGTACGGCCTACGATCCACGCGACCGTAACGATCAAGCGCAAAATCCTTTGGATCGTAAAACGTGACCTTTATCTTTTTTGTCGCAATGGCGCGGCCGATTATGGAGCTCATGATGTACGGCTCTATAGACTCAGGAAAGAGGGTGATGATATGAAAGTGAATCATGGGCAGTTTACAGCAGACAGTTTACAGTCTACAGAATTACGATGCTATGTATTTGAAAATCTTGCTGTTAGCTGTGAACTGTAAACTGTTCACTCGGATTTCAGGTCTTTGATGACGTCGTCCACGGTCGTGTCGCGGACGTATGGTTCCGAGGGAGTTTCTTCCGATAGCGATCCGCCCTGTCCGCGCTCGCTGCCTTCCGGCTCTTCTATTTTGAGGTTGACTCGCGCGTCGTTTTTCATGCCGACCACGCGCAATATCGTGCGGATGGCCTTCGCCGTCGCTCCGCTTCTGCCTATCACCTTGCCCATGTCGTCTTTGTTGACGGAAAGTGTCAGGAGTACGCCCATCTCATCAACCGTACGATTTATTTTCACATCTTCCGGATTATCCACCAGCGACTTCACCACGTGCTCCAGAAATTGCTGATCTTGTTCCATAACGGTATAGTCTGTAATTTAGTAGTCTGTAGTAATGCGACCGACTTCCAGCAGTATATCAGATTACTCGGGTTTTGTTTCCGCCTCCTTAGGCTCTTCGGCGGGAGTCTCTGCCGGTGCGGCCTCCTTCTTTTCCTCGCCCGAACCATCGGCGGCAGCTACCTTCTGCTCCTCTGGCATCTTATCCTCCGCGGGAACTTTTTCTGCGGGAGTTTCTTCGTCTACAGATGCCGCAGATTCCGCGGGCTTTTCTTCCGCGACCTCTTCCTTCTCCGACGCTTCGGCCGGAGCAGGTTTCGGAGGCGACTTTTTCGGGAGAACGTTTATCTTCTTGGCGTTGATAATTCCGAGCGTGACGAGCATGTTGTGCACAGTGTCGGAAGGCTTCGCGCCTACCGACATCCAATACTTCACGCGCTCCTCATTGAGCGTGCGCTCTTTGGTCTTCGGATTGTAGGCACCGACTTTCTCCACGAAGCGACCGTCCTTGGGGCCGGCCGTGTGCTCCACGACGACAATGCGGTAACTGGGCATATTGAGCCGCCCTGTCCGCTGCATTCGTATTTTCAACATATGTCGCGGCACTTTACCCTTTTCAGCCCTATTTTGCAACTTTCTCCGCCTCCTCCAGCTTCACCGACAAGACCTTGGATACGCCGTCGCCGCTCATGGTGACACCGTATAGCTCGCCTGCGGCTGCCATGGTCGCCCTGTTGTGGGTGATGACTATAAGCTGACTCTTCTTTCCGAGCTCCCGTATCATGTCGGCATAGCGCTTGCTGTTGGCCTCGTCCAGTGCGGCGTCCGTCTCATCAAGTATCAAGAAAGGCGGGGGATTCACTTGGCTCATTGAGAAGATGAGCGCGATTGAGGTCAGCGCGCGCTCCCCGCCGGATAGGACCTCCAGCCCGCGCACCTTCTTGCGCGGAAGCGATACCGAGATGGAAAGCCCCGCATACAATTCCTGCTCCTCCTCAATAAAATCCTCCTCGTCCATGTCGTCTTCGTCGTGTTTGACGCGCCGCGGACTTTCTATCTCCAGCTTGGCGCCGCCGCCTCCGAAAAGTCTTGTGAAAAAATCGCCGAGCGCCGCGTTGATGTGTTTGAGGCCGTCGCGGAAGCGTTCATCTATCGTACGCTCCAAATCGGCGATGATGTCCTTGAGCTTGTGCTCGGATGCCTCAAGGTCCGCGAGCTCCCTGTCCAAAAATTCGTCGCGCTCTTTGGTCTGCTTGAATTCCCGCACTATCGTATCGCCATCGCCTATCCCGGATTCCTCTATCTTTATCTTCAGGCGCTCTATCTCGCGTCGGCGCTTTTCCTGCGTGTTCCGGTCTTCCGAAAGCGCGCCTTGGGGTATCTCCGCGCGCTCCCACCCGTGCACCGCCTCGCCAACCAGCGCGATGCCCTCGCGCACTTCGTCTTCAAATCTCGTGCGCGCCTCTCTTATGCTTGCGCGCGCGTTCTGTACGCCGCTCAAAGCGCTCTGCGCCTCCCGTACGCCGGACTCAAGCGCGATGAGGTCGCGCTCGGCCGCGAATCCGGCTTCGCGCGCCTGCGAGAGCTCTTTGCGCAGGTTTTCCAGCTCACCGCTCAATAAATCCTCCTCTTCGCGTACCCGCTTCAGCGAGGCGTCAAGCGCCCTCACCTTCTGCTCGGATTCCTCATGCGTCTCCGGAGCCGAGCCGGAAAGCCCTTCCACGAAAGCTCGTATCCTCTCGCGGAGATGTGCGAGCTTGTGTCGTATCACCTGCACATCCACTTCGCGCTCGGCTCCGGCGAGCTCCTCGCTCATCTCCCGCGCAAAAGTGCGCACATGCGGGATGGCGACAAGCTGCTCTGTGGTGACGGTATTGGCTTTTGCAGCGCCCTCAGCGCGACCCAGCTCACGCGCAAGTCGCTCGCTTTCGCGCCGAGCCTCGGCTAGCTTGGATTCCCGCTCTCCTATTTTGCCGTGAAGGTCCGAGAGTGCGCGCTCGCCGCCTACGCCGCGCTTGCCGCGTGCCTCGCGCACGCGCTCGCTCAGATGCTTTAGCTCCTTCTCCTCGGCTTGCGCCTCCTGTAGAAGACGCGCATCCTCCTGCGCTATCCACGCGTGTTCGCGTGCGAGATAGTCGCTGAGCTTCACTGCGAGTTCTTCTTTCATCTCCCGCGCCTTTTCTATTTTCTCCACCTGCGAGCGAAGGAAGGTAAGGTGCGGCGCTATCTCGCGGCGGAGCGACTTCGTCTTCTCAATATTTCGCGCGGTCTCTTCCAGCTTGCGCTCGCTCTCGGCTTTTTTGTGCTGGTAGAGCTTCAGGCCTAGTGCGTCCTCCACCATCTCACGGCGCTCGCGCGGCGAAGCGTTGAGGATGCGATCGGCCTCGCCTTGCGAGATTATCTGGTAGCCGCTTCCGCCTATGTTGGCGCCGGCGAGCAGGCGTACGACATCCTTAAGCCGCACCTGCGTGCCGTTCAGGATGTATTCGTTCTGCCCGTCGCGATATACGACGCGCTCTATCACAACTTCCTTGAAATCTATGTCCAGAAGCCTCGTGGAATTATCAAAGACCACCCGTATGGACGCTCTATTCTGGCGCGAGAGCGAGGGCGAGCCGCCCCATATGAGGTCCTCGCCCCTTCTGGAGCGCATTGATTTCATTGACTGCTCTCCGAGTACGAAACGGAAGGCTTCGGCGACGTTTGATTTGCCGGAGCCGTTGGGCCCGACGATGCCGACTATTTTGCTGCCGAAAACAAACTCGGTCTTTTTGCCGAACGACTTGAAGCCCGAAAGCTCAATGGATTTCAGATACATTGGTTTTCATTCTACCAACCTTTTGCGGCGAGAGCTTTCTCGGCGGCTGCCTGCTCGGCTTCCTGCTTGGAACGCCCTTCTCCTATCGCCACCTTCTCGTCGCCCAGAAATGCACCGACGACGAACTGTCGGGCGTGGTCGGGGCCGGACTGGTCCAGCATCTGGTAGGCGGGTGTCACACCGACTCTCTCCTGCGCAATCTCCTGTAATTTGCTTTTCGCGTCCTGCCACAGCCGCTTCTCCACCACCTCTTCCGCTTTGTGAAAAAGCTGCTTACCTATGAAATCCGCCGCGGCTTTGTATCCTCCGTCAAGGTATATCGCGCCTATCAGAGCCTCAAACGCATTGGCGAGGATGATGAGTCGCGCGCGCCCCGTGTCGCGCGCCTCGCCGCGCGAGAGCAAAAGAAAATCGTTCATGCCGAGCGCATCGGCCGCGTCGGAGATAGATTGTGTGTTGACGAGAGCGGCACGGTACGCCGTGAGCTCCCCTTCGGCCCTGTCTGGATATTTGGCAAAAAGGAATTCCGTTACGACGAGCTCCAGCACGGCATCGCCGAGGAATTCCAGACGCTCGTTGTGCTCACTCCGACGGCCGGCGGACGTTTTGCGGTTTTCGTTGAGGTACGAGCGGTGCGTGAATGCGGTCTCAAGAAAACGCCTGTCCTTGAAATCGTATCCTATTCTTTCCTCAAAAATCTTGAAATCGGGCATAATTAGTCAGTGAACAGTAAACAGAAAACAGTGAATAGTAAAGGTGCCGCGTTGTTCACCGGTCTCTGTTCTCCGGTTTCTTCGGAGCCTTTTTTGCAAGCTCGTTGATGGCGGGGACGATTATCTTCAGCGTGTCGTCGTAGAAATTGAGATCCCCCACCGAGGCGAGCGGGAACCATTGCGCGTCGTCCAGCCCTCCGCTGGGGCCGAGCCGCAGCTCGGTGAAGCCGGATTCCGCCAGAAAGTACGTCACGCGCTTGCGCTTCTTGCCGCCGTCAATCTTGCTGTCGTTGGCGACGTACTCATTGACCCCAAGCTCCTGCACTATTTTTATATCCAGCCCCATTTCTTCTTTTATCTCCCGTATGGCGCCCGTCTTCACGTCTTCATCCGGCTCCACTTTCCCCTTGGATATGGTCCAGTGACCGAAAATGTCGTGTACGAAAGCGAGATAGATGTCCCCTTCGGAGCGTGCGTAGACGACCGCGCCGGCCAGATGCTCCGTGGGCATTTTTGATGACTTGGTGTTTTGCTTGCGGGCGTTGCCCTCGGCTTTGCCCGGCTCTCCGAGCTCCACGTACACGGCCCCCAAGACGCCGTTGACGAAGCGCCCGGAAGAATTGGAGCCGAATGTCTTGGCGAGCTCTATGGCTTCATTTATCGCGACCTTTGCGGGCACTTGGGTTCGGTCGGCATATAGAAGCTCCGTTAGCCCCAGTCGCAGGATGTTGCGGTCTATCGCCGATATCCTATCAAGCGGCCACTCCGGCGCCGCTTTTTCTATTACCTTATCTATCTCCTGCTGTTTGCCGATGGCGGTCTTCAGGAGATCCTGCATGAAAGCGGAGTCGCTATCGCGCGCGCCGAATTCTTTTGCGTAATCCGATAGGCGTGAGAGGCACTCGTCTATGCTCATAGCTCCACCCCCCGAATCGCGTTCAAACAACACTTGTAATACTACCGATCTTGCGAGGTGTCTATTTGCCATAAGAACAAGCGAACACAGTACAGTCTAGCGCAAATGCGCGCCCTGCGGAAGCGCGCCGGAAAAACGGGTCGTGGATTACGAGGACGAGGTCGCCTTCTCTTCTTTTGCGGATTCGGTCGCCTGGCCGCTCTCGCGCAGCTCCGTCTGACGGCGTTTGTTGCGACGCTCATCGCGCTGCTTGCGGGCGACGATATCTATAACGATGCGGCCGCGGTATCGTCCGCATTCCGGACACGCGCGATGCGATGCGCGCGAGGCGCCGCACTCGCATTTGGATGTGCGTACAGCGGATATAGCGTGATGACTCCGGCGCTTGGCGGTCTGCGATGTATTGCGGCGCATTCGTACTACCATAATGACGGGATTATACGGACTTCGCGCCGAAAAGCAACGTTTTGCAGAATGTCCTCCGATGAACATCCGACAGCC
>JANLHO010000007.1 GCA_024654485.1 Patescibacteria group bacterium
CATCGTTTTGCGAGAACATTCGGAGTAAGCGGTGGTGCGCATTGCTGAGGCGAATCTGAGCCTGATAGTCTGATGGTGGCAAAACGGGAGCAATGGCAAGGTTGGTGTGCGGGCTTGACGTACGCCCATGGATTTGTTACAACCTAAGACACAGAAATCACAGTAGTCAAATACACCCGCACACTAATTTTGCCGATGCCTTATATGGACAAAACCGATAACATACAGATTATCAACCAAGCCGGATATTCCGCGTTCGCTGCCTTTTGTAACAGCGCGGAATGTCGGCAAATTTAGTGTCCGGGTATGCTTACTTTTCATCTTAAGTCCACGACCAGGGACCTACTCGGGGGCCTTCCTGAGCGCTCCCGCCGCGTCCTTACAGACCGTTTTGGACTATCAGGGAAGGGCGAGCGACGCACGCTGGATTCCATAGGAAAGGAATACGGCATCACCCGCGAGCGCATCAGGCAGATAGAGAATCACTCCATCAACGCCGTACGGGATTCCGAGAGCTACGCCGCACTTGCCGTTCATTTTGATGAGCTCAAGCGCGCTTTTTCGGAGCTTGGCGGAGCGCTCTCCGAGGAGTCCCTTCTCTCCGAGCTCGCGAAAAACCTCCACGACCGCAACCACATCATTTTTCTTCTAACAGTCGGGCATCATTTCAAAGACCGGCGGGAAGATGCCGATTATCGCACGCGCTGGTTCGTGGATGAGCAGCTTCTGGAAGCCGTGGAGAAGGCCCTTTCCGATCTGTACGAGTCCGTAGAGGCAGACAAGCTCTTGCCCGAGGAGGAGTTCATAGAGAATTTCGCAAAGCTCCTGAAGCAAGGCGGCGTAAAAGGGCGTTCATCCGAAGCACTGCAGCGCTGGCTTCTTATCTCCAAGCGCATCGGCAAGAATCCTCTGGGGGAATGGGGGAGGGTGGAATCGCCCCATGTGCGCATAAAGAACACGCGCGACTTCGCATATCTGACCCTGAAGCGCCACGGCTCGCCGATGCATTTCGTAGAGGTTGCGGGCGGCATAGAGCAGCTTTTCGGGCGTACAGCGCATCCGGCCACGACGCACAATGAGCTTATAAAAGACGCGCGTTTCGTGCTTGTCGGCAGGGGGCTCTACGCGCTCAAGGAGTGGGGGTATGAGCCGGGCGTAGTACGCGATGTCATCAATGGTATTCTGGAGCGCGAAGGACCGCTTTTCCGCGAGGAGATAATAGAGCGCGTGAAGCGCGAGCGATACGTCAAAGATGCCACCATCGCCGTCAATCTGCAGAACGCC
The DNA here is from genome assembly GCA_024654485.1 of Patescibacteria group bacterium. Classification (GTDB taxonomy): domain Bacteria; phylum Patescibacteriota; class Minisyncoccia; order Phycocordibacterales; family UBA2100; genus UBA10103. Next base: position 1,285 of record JANLHO010000007.1, read on the forward strand.
ATGTTCTCGCGCACGAAGGACGGCAGGTACACGCTGGCCCGTAAGTAAACAAAGGGCGCATGAAGTGAGTGTGCGGTTGTACACGTACACCCCTTCGCGCTCTCTTCACGCGCGTTAGCTTACACCGTACAATTGCATCGTGGCGTTCATAGGTGAGCACGAACAAAGAGGCGTAATCGGGACCGACAATATCCGAAGCCTTTTTTCCGATCTGGCCGGTGGTGATTTCCACGAGTGGCTGGACGGATTCTGCGGCTACTGGGGCATTTCCCGCTTCCTCGTCTTGAGCATCTTCTTTTTCGGGCTCCTTAGCATACTATGGATACAGATACCCAACCTGCCTCTTTTTACTCTTGAGTGGCTCATAGGGCTGGCTCCCGTATGGATGCCAATAGCTGCGCTCATAGCCGCTTGGAAAGTATGGATATGGTACGCGCAGTCGCTCTACATATCAAAGATAGACCCTGTCCTTCTTGAGGTGAAGATTCCAAGGGAGCTGGTACGCTCGCCGCGCGCGATGGAGAATGCTCTGTCAAAGTTCTGGACGGACTCCGGCGTAACCACTTTCCTCAACCGCGTCTGGCAGGGGCAGGTCACGCCTTTCTTTTCGCTGGAGCTTGCGTCCTTCGGCGGGGAGGTCCATTTCTATATCTGGTGCTGGCGCGGATGGCGCAGCGTCGTGGAGTCGGCCATATATGCGTATTACCCGGAGGTGGAGATAGTGGAGGCTGAAGATTATGCAATGCGCTTCCGCTACGACCCGGATAAGCACGAGGTTTTCGGGACCGACTGGCGCTTGGAGCCGCGCAACGATGCGTATCCGATACGGACGTATGTGGATTTTGAGATAGACGAGGACCCCAAAGAGGAGTACAAGATAGACCCTTTTGCCGAAGTCTTGGAGCGCTTGAGCACGCTCAAGCCGACCGAGCAGATGTGGCTGCAGATAATCATCACGATGTGCCGCGACACGCGGCATGTGCCCGGAGCGCCTTGGTGGAAGACCGAGAGCCGCTACACCGGGACTCTCAAGAGCGAAATAGAAAAGATACGTGAGGAGGCGGTCGGGGACGTGGAGTCGGAGCCGTGGCGACGTTCCGTGCGTATACCGCAGGCGCGTCAGACGGAGCTTATCCGCGACATAGACCGCAACATGGGGAAGCACCCCTTCAATGTGGTCTCGCGCGGCGTGTACATCGCCGACCCGGAAAACTTCGGAAGCCCGGGGTACACCGGTATACGATGGATATGGAGGCCCTTCGGCAACCCTCAGTATGCCAACCAGCTCCGCCCGCGCCGATGGGGCAACCCTTTTGACTGGCCGTGGCAGGATCTCTACGACAAACGCTGGATAATGCATCACCGAAGATTTTTTGACGCATACAGAAGGCGCTGCGCTTTCCACTCGCCTTGGGTGACTCCGCACAATATGCTGTCTACCGAGGCACTGGCATCTATCTGGCATCCTCCATCCAGATCAATCACTGCGCCGGGGCTTGACCGACTGCCTGCCAAGAAGGCGGAGCCGCCGATGGACCTTCCGATGTAGGAGCGTGCCGCCGCGCTTGGGGTATAGTGTAAAATTTGCGATACTTCTTTCTTGTCGCAGAAATTATAGATAGGCATGCAATCACTGAAACAGCATATTGAGCATTTTTTTGACACCGTTCACCGCGCGCTGGACTATCTTGCTCTACGATGGGAAGCGCATACCAACAGACGCAGTCTCATCATAATATCGGCTGCGGGGCTTCTTGCTATCAGCTTGTATCTCTTTGTCATACGACCGCCGGAAGATTTTCCCATAGGAGATCTCGTATCCGTACAGGATGGAGCGTCTCTTGCAGAAGTGGCGAACATGATGGAAAAAGACAATGTCGTGCGCTCGGCGCCGGCCCTGCGCCTGATGGTCATGGCGTACGGCGCCGAGCGCACAATTCACGCCGGGGATTACATCTTTGATAAGCCGCTGGATGCTTTCGCGATAGCCCGCGCAATATCCATAGGACAGTACGGCCTTGAGCCGCTTCGCATACGGGTACCGGAAGGGGCCAGTGTGAGGGAGATAGCATTGATATTTGGCACGCGACTGCAGCGCTTCAATGCTGAAAATTTCCTCGTCCAAGCACAGCCGCAGGAGGGATACCTTTTCCCCGACACATATTTTTTCCTGCCTAATGCGACCGAGGATACGATATTTCAGGCGATGCGTCAGAATTTTTATTCACAGACCGCGGAGCTGCTGTCCGAGATAGCGAGCTCCACGCACTCTCTATCCGACATCGTCACTATGGCTTCCATCATTGAGCGCGAAGCTTACGACGCGGAAGATCGCAGGCTGATATCCGGCGTTCTCTGGAATAGGATACGCCTGGGAATGCCTCTGCAAGTGGATGCGCCGTTCGTGTATTCAATAGGTAAGGGAACATTTCAGCTGACGATGCAGGACCTCACCGCACCGTCGCCCTACAATACCTACGTCAACAAGGGCCTGCCCCCGACGCCGATAGGCAATCCATCGCTGGATTCACTGGATGCTGCTCTGCGCCCCGCCAAGACGGATTATCTTTACTTTCTTGCGGACAAACGCGGCGTCACGCACTTCTGCAAGACGTATGACTGCCATCTCGCCAATAAGGCCAGATACTTTTAGCCGGAAGACGGAGGATTGCAACCAGTGGATAAAATATCCCTTGCGCATCAAAGCCGTAGGCTGCAAGCTACAAGCTAATGGCTCACAGGGTTTTTGTATGTGGGACGAGGATAAACGGGGCGACCTTGTTTATTAAAAAATGAATTTTTGCTAAAGTAAGGTCATGGAAAAGCATCCATTACACCTCAAAAACCCCGCATTGCAGACCTCTCCCGAAGTCCAGCGGGCGGTTGAACGCGAGGAACAGAAGACGGGTGAAAAAGTGCCCAATGACCCGGCCGAGCGCATAGAGGCCTATATGGATCGACTCGAGAACATCTTTCTCAATCCGGATGAACGAAAGCGAGAGCGCAACCTTGAAATGTTCCGGGACAAGATATATGACGCGCTTATCATAAAGCGTGAGAATTTTCCGGACAGCTATTTTGAACTACAGAAGCGTATAGCGCGAGAACGCGGACAGGCAGTCGAAGAAATTCCGGAAAACGTCCGCGAGCAGATGATGGACGTCGCGATAGAAGATCAGAAAGCGTCACTCGACGCTTGGATGGACTACCTCACATCGGACGACGCCGTCTATCCAGCATGGTTCAAATATTTTGTTTGGAGAAACGTCACCAAACTTTCCCAATTTGATAAAGAGCGCGGCGAATTCAAGAAACGCACTGACAGCACGGTTGCGCCGTATCCAGACATCTACCGCGAACCGCTCGCGCAAATCGCCGATATTTACGAAAAAATAAAAGCGGACAATAAGAATCTTAAAGAGCCGGAAATCAGGGAAGCCTTTTCCAAGAAATTTCCGAATCTCTACGCCGAACTTATCTCAAAATCTCTCGCCGCTTCAATGGAGAACCGCGAGGAGATTCGCGGAGAGTGGGTGAAATACGAACAAGGGAGAGACGGTGATGCGGAGAAACTTTTTCAATCCCTCGAAGGCAAGGGCACAGGATGGTGCACGGCCGGACATTCCACCGCACAGACGCAAATAGAAAGCGGCGATTTTTATGTGTATTACACCAATGACGCGAGCGGTGAACCGGCTCAACCTCGTCTCGCAATTCGCATGGACGGAGACAATAGGATCGGAGAAGTGAGAGGCATTTTGCCGCATCAAGGCGTTGAACCGGTCATGCAGGAAGCTCTTGACGGTAAACTTCAAGAGTTTGGAGGAGAGGCAGACGCATACCGCAAGAAAAGTGAAGACATGCGAATGCTTACCGCTCTTGAGAAAAAACGCGAGAATGACGAATCGTTCACCAAGGATGATCTTGTTTTGCTGTACGAAATCAACGGGACTATCGAAGGCTTCGGATATCAGAAAGACCCTCGCATCAATGAGCTTCGCCAGGGAAGAAATTCGGAGGAAGACATGCTTGTCATATTTGAATGTACCAGAGAACAAATCGCCCACGTGCCCAGCCAGATAAGCGAAAACACCAAAGCCTATGTCGGACAGCTTGAGCCGGGCATATTCCAGAAACTGCCGGAGAATCTCGAACATGTTTATACATCTTTTCCTGAGAAGAAAATTCGCAGAGAAAACGTAGAGATCGGAGGCAAGTCCGCCGAGCAACTCATATCCGAAATGGAAGCGGCCGGCATCAACATTTCCGACTACGCAAAATCAATGCTCAAGAATAGGGAATTCGTGCCGGGGAAAAGTCCGGAGGAAGCCACTCTCATTCGTTTGACCGTCGCCGATCTTGGATTCAAGAGTAATGCCACGACCGACCAAATTTATGAGCGCGCTCAAATTCTCGGCTTGGAACTATGTCCGGCTGATACAGGCCCCAACTATCGCTTGAAGTACCGAAACCAACCCTTAAATGAATGGATTTATATGGGCATGAAGCAAATCACCGACTCTGGCGGCTTCCCGTTCGTCTTCGGGCTGGAGCGCAGCGACGGCGGTTTGTGGCTGCACGGCTATTGGGCGAGACCCGGCAGCGAGTGGTATCCGGACGGCAGGTTCGTGTTCCGTCTCCGCAAGTCTGAATCTTAAATCTTTTGTTTCTTTGTAATTTCTTGCTTGTCCGTAGAGGCTTTAGCGTAGACGGGACCCTTTGGCTCTTGGAATCTTTGATCCTTTGCGACCTAATTTTCTTAGCCGTACTCGGCTTTAGAAAATGGGAGTACTCTTCTGGTGCATTCGCTTGCGGAGAATATATCCCTTGCGCATCAAAGCCGTAGGCTGCAAGCTACAAGCTAATGGCTCACAGGGTTTTTGTCGGCTTATCGGGGGGCGTGGACAGCGCGGTGTCAGCCGCGCTATTGAAGGAGCGAGGGCTGGATGTAGTCGGCGTTTTTATCAAGATTTGGCAGCCTGAATTCTTTGAGTGCACGTGGAAGGAAGATCGTCTGGACGCCATGCGAGTCGCCGTCGCACTGGGCATCCCTTTCCGCGAGGTGGACTTCTCCGAGGAGTACAAGCGCGACGTGGTGGAGAGAATGATAAAAGACTATAAACGCGGAATCACTCCGAACCCCGATGTTTTGTGCAATCGTTACATCAAATTCGGAGCGTTCGCCGAGTGGGCGCGCCACGAAGGTGCGGAAGGAGTGGCTACAGGGCACTACGCGCGCATCCGGCAGCACGGCGGGCACAAAGACCTCTTGCGCGGGGCGGATAGAGCGAAAGACCAGTCGTATTTTCTTTATCGCCTAAATCAGCGCGATCTTGCCCGTACGGCTTTCCCCGTGGGCGAGTTCACGAAAGCGCAGGTGCGCGACCGGGCAAAACGGTTTGAGCTCTCCGTAGCGGGCAAGCCCGACAGTCAAGGTCTGTGTTTTGTGGGTGATGTGAGCCTGAAAGATTTTCTTGCGCGCTACATCCCGCTTGAGCGCGGGCGCGTGGAGGATATGTCGGGGCGGGTAGTGGGCGAGCACCATGGCGCGGCGTTATATACGGTGGGTCAGCGCCACGGATTTGACCTGAGCGATGCGCGCATGCGCGAGACCCCCTGCTACGTGGTAGGCGTAGATACGGTTGCCAATACGATACGAGTGTCACCCGAGCGGTCGGATGCGGCTCGGAAGAAAGTACGCCTCCGTGATGAGAATTGGGTAGCGGGACTGCCGCGCCTGCCTCTCGCGGTGCAGGCGCAAACGCGGCATCGCGGCAATCCCGTGCCGACTACTATATTGCGCGAGGGCACTGCGCTCGTCGCCTCTTTCAATGAGCCGCAGATAGCGGCAGCGGGGCAGTCAATCGTCTTTTATAAATCCGTACAGGGCGGCGGCGCGGGCGATGTGGTTCTGGGCGGCGCGGTGATGGAGTAGAATCGCCGGGTGTGTACAGCCTCGCGCGCTTGCGCGCGAGCCGCGTTACAATGCGGCGAATGAACGAAGCAATTCGTGGATTGGCGTGGTTTGCCATCGCGGCATCCATCATAGCTTATGCCAGCTACCTTTTGGCGGCCAGTTTCATTGAGGCGAACGCGGCGAACACGCCGGTGCTCATACGCGACGAACTGGGTCCCAATGTGCATCACATGTCGGGAATGGTCATGGTACCGGCTTCGTGCTACGAGCTTTCGGTGCGCACGGAATCCGTATCCGACACGGTTTTGGGGCTAGTGTTTACCACGTGGAAGGAGCCGTCCGTGGAATGCTCTACGGACGAGGTCCCGCGCGCTTTTCGGGCGATACTCTTTGCTCCGGCAGTGGGAGTGAATTTCATCGCAACGATGGACGGAGCCCCGCTTGAGATAGCTGTCATTCCCACGCGGGGTCCGACATCAACATCGCAATGAAGCACGCACATACTTATATAACGAAAGCCGATGGCGAGCGCGAAGTTTTCAACCCCGCCAAGCTTGAGCATTCTCTCCAGCTTGCCGGAGCCTCTTCCACCGCGCGAGCGCGCGTCTTGGCGCACGTGATGAGCGAGCTAAGTGACGGCATGATGACGGAAGACATCTACCGTCACGCCTTTGAGGTGTTGCGAAAAGAGGCATCTACCCCGATAGCGGCGCGCTACTCCGTGAAGAGGGCGGTCTTTTCTCTCGGGCCTTCCGGCTTTCCTTTTGAGCAATTTTTTGCGGAAGTCTTGCGCGCGCATGGATGGCGCTCAAGGTCCAATGTCACACTGCGCGGCAGATGCGCATCGCATGAGGTGGATGTATTGGCGGAAAAAGGCGGCAAGCGCGTGGGCATTGAAGCGAAATTTCACAACGACCCCGGCGGGAAAACCGACATCAAAGATGCGCTGTACGTCTTCGCCCGCTACGAGGACCTGAAGCGCGCTCCCACGGAATCCTCCCGCGTGGAGGAGGGCTGGCTCGTCACCAACACCCGCTTCACTAAAAATGCGATACGGTACGCGCAATGTTCGGGCATGACGCTCATCGGGTGGGATTATCCGGCATCTCACGGATTGATGGCCCTGATTCAGCAAGGCCGCGTCCACCCGCTGACATGCCTCACGACGCTTTCCGACGGAGAAAAACGCCGTCTTCTGGAAAACAAGATAGTATTGTGCAAGAGCGTTACGACTCGTCATCTTCTGGACGAATACGGAGTGAAGCCGGACCGTATCCCGAAAGTGCTTGAGGAGGCGCAGCAGCTCTGCGGGATATGATATAAATAGTTTACAGATGACAGTTTACAGTTTACAGAGTACACTTTTCCTATCGCTGTTCACTGTCTACTGTCTGCTGTAAACTTCTTCTATCTATGTATACACCGGAATCGTTCATGGATCCGACGTACGTGATGTTCGGCAAATTGCTGCTCGCAATGTTGCTCGGAGCTCTTATCGGCACTGAGCGCGCGGTGGTTGCGCACCAGCCGGCGGGGACGCGTACCTTCGGCCTCGTCGCCATGGGGGCGTGCCTTTTGGTTTTGGTAGCCAGCTACGTGAATTCCTCTTACCTCGGCATAGTCAATTTCCCTCCGCTGCAGCTAATCGCGGGCGTCGTGACGGGTATCGGATTTATCGGCGCGGGGCTCATCATTACCAGAGGGCAATCCGTCCACGGTATAACAACCGCCGCAGGCCTCTGGATAGTCACCGCCATAGGCATCTCTGTCGGCTTTGGGCTGTTCTCCGTGGCTCTGTACACGACACTCCTCACGCTCGTCCTCTTAGTCGGCATGTGGTACGTGGAGAACCGCTTCAAGCAGTGGTTCCATGAATACGAAGAAGAGCAGTCGTCGCACTAGGGAAGAGTCCACCGCACCAACTTTCCGCAGGATGTCGGTGTAGTGATATACTCACACGCATGCCTCCGAGACTCTACGCAAAACGCACCCGCAATCTATACGACCCCTCCTCCGATGAGCCATTTCGCCTTAGCCGCACCAAAATAGACCTCTTCCACGAATGCCCGCGCTGCTTCTATCTGGATGTGCGTCTTGGCATACCAAGGCCGTCCTTTCCCGCCTTCTCCCTCAACAACGCCGTAGACGAGCTCATGAAGCGCGAATTTGATACGCATCGCGCAAAAGGCGAACCGCATCCTCTGATGAAAGCGTACAAGATAGACGCAGTGCCTCTGCGGGACGAGAGGATGGAGGAGTGGCGCGATGCCTTCCGGCGCGGTATCCAGTACCACCACGAGGCTACGGGCTTCATATTCCGCGGCGGCGTGGACGACATCTGGGTCGCGCCCGACGGCGCCTTGCACGTCGTGGATTATAAGGCGACCTCCAAGAAGGACGAAGTGACGATAGAGGGCTACTGGCAGCAGGGCTATAAGCGGCAGGTGGAGATATATCAGTGGCTTCTGCGCGGCATCGGCGAAAAAGTCTCGCCCATCGCTTACTTCGTATACGTCAATGGCAAGAGCGATGAGCCGGCATTTGACGGCAAGCTGGAATTTGACGTCAAGGTCATCCCTTATGAGGGCGACACCGCATGGATAGAGCCCCTTATAGAGAAACTCGTCGCGTGTCTGAAGAGCGACACCGTGCCGGACAAGAATGAGGCGTGTGAACACTGCCGCTATCGCGAGATAGCCGGCAAAGAGCTGCTTGAGAAAATGCGCGGCAAGAAAAAAACGTCGCAGAAGAGCTTGGGAATATAAGCGCGTTCAACGCGCCCCGCAGCCCGGCTAGCGAGGTAGTTGATTTCATAACCCACTAACTACGATGTATCTATAGGTACATCGTAGTTATTATTGATTAGTGAGAATTTGACATATAAACATGTGGTATCGTGAATCACATGAATTCGGACTTTAGCGACAAAGTGCGGGATGTGGTGCGCGGCATTCCCAGAGGTAAGTCAATGACGTACAAGGAAGTGGCTCAAAAAGCGGGCAATCCAAAAGCCGCGCGCGCCGTCGGCGCCATAATGCGTACGAATTACGATCCCGACATCCCGTGTCACCGGGTCGTACGCTCCGACGGAAGCATGGGCGGTTACAATCGCGGCGGCACGCGCGCGAAGCTGCGGAAATTACAGAGGGAGGGTGCCCGCTAGCATGTGCTATCGTTACTCCCATGATCGGGTCCACCGGTATAATTGCGATGTTCGCATCCGCGCTCCTAATCGCTATCGCTGACGGGCTTATAAAGAAAGCAAGCGCGTCCGGCTCGCTCCTCTCTGCCGTCCTCAACCCTTGGATGCTCCTGATCCTTCTCCTCTATTTCGTGCAGATACTTCTGGCGGTGTACGTATTCATACACAAGGGCGACATCGCCATCTACGCCAACATATTCATCGTTTTTTATTCCGTCCTTATGGTCGCGATAGGCCTCATCGCTTTCGGCGAGCGCCTCTCGGCCGTGCAGAGCTTGGGCATAGTACTGGCACTCGTCGGAGCGGTCCTGATAAACCGCGGAGGATGAAGCTTCGGCCGCCTTTTTTGTATATACTTCGCGCATGAATGCGCAGACCGGGAAGTTGTGGGACAAACCGCAAAAGCCAGCCGAGGTGAAGATAGAGCCCTCGTGGAAGTCAGTGCTGCAAGAAGAATTCGGAAAGGATTACTTCAGGCAGCTCACGGAGTTCGTAAAATCGGAATACCAGCACGCCATAGTCTATCCGCCACCGAAAAATATCTTCCGCGCCTTTGAACTTACACCGTTCAACAAAGTGGAAGTCGTCATTCTCGGCCAAGACCCGTACCACGGCGCAGGGCAGGCCAATGGCCTCTGCTTTGCGGTGGGGGAGGGAGTAGCGCTACCGCCGTCGCTGCAAAACATCTTCAAAGAGATAGAGAGCGATCTCGGGCAGACTCTTAAGAAGCGCACGGGCGACTTGGAGCGTTGGGCCAAGCAGGGCGTACTTCTCCTGAACGCAACGCTCACGGTGCGCGCACGCACGGCCGGCTCGCACCAAGGGAAGGGGTGGGAGGAATTTACCGATGCCGTGATACGCGCGCTATCGGAAAAGCGCGAGAATCTCGTATTCATCCTATGGGGCAATTACGCCAAGGAGAAAGGCGCACATATAGACCGCACCAAACATCTCGTCATAGAATCCGCCCACCCCTCGCCATTCTCCGCGCATAGCGGGTTCTTTGGCTCGCGTCCCTTCTCCAAAACCAACGCATACCTAGTGGAGCACGTGAAGAAGCCAATTGATTGGCTCTAAAAAGCGGCTCAACCGACGGTTGAGCCGCTTATTAGAGCCAATCAATTGGCTTCTTCACGTGCTCCACTAGGTATGCGTTGGGTTTGGAGAAGGGACGC
>JANLHO010000008.1 GCA_024654485.1 Patescibacteria group bacterium
AGTCCGCCATGCACCGAATGACCCTTTCGCCAGTCTTCCTGTTTCTCTCGGCAAAGCGTACACGGCGGGCGCGACTGCATACGAAGAAGACAAAGCCGCAAAGGCGGAGATAGATGCCATCAACAAGAAACTCTACGATCACTCGGATGCCGGAATAGACACGCTCTACGCGACCGGCCGCCAAACGTCGCTAAAGCACTTTGAGGAAATTTACAGCATTCTTGGGACAAAGTTTGATCTGTATTTCTTTGAGAGTGCGACTGCTCCCAAGGGCATGGAGATAGTTCGCACTCACGGGGACGTCTTTGAGAAAAGCGACGGAGCGATCGTATACAAGGGGGAGAAAGACGGGCTTCACACGCGCGTATTCCTGACCTCGCAGGGATTGCCGACGTACGAAACCAAGGATCTCGGCCTCGCGGAACTCAAATCCGAGACGTGGCCCTTTGACGAATCCATAACGGTGACCGCGCACGAGCAGGAGGGATACTTCGCCGTCGTCTTAGCCGCCATGAAGAAAGTTATGCCCGAAATTGCCGCGAAGGTAAGGCACGTCTCGCACGGCATGATGCGCTTCGCCGAGGGGAAGATGTCTTCGCGCACGGGCAATGTCGTGACAGGCGAGGCGCTACTCGCGGAGCTTACCGAGGCGGCGAGAGAGCGCGCCAAAGAGAGCCGCGCGGGCGACGCCGAAAAACTCGCGCAGGATATAGCGGTGGCCGCCATCAAGTATCAGGTTCTGCGGCAGCAATCGCGCAAAGACATCGTCTTTGACCGCGAGAGAGCACTCTCGCTTGAGGGTGATTCAGGTCCGTACCTGCAATATGCGCATGCGCGCGCGAGCGCGGTCGTGGAGAAAGCGCGCGAGCAGGGCGTGGTGCCCATGATAGATTCGGCGGCTACAGCGACCGAGCTCACGCGCCTTCTGCACCGTTTTCCGGAGGCGGTGGAATACGCAGCACACGAGCTGGAGCCGCACCTCCTGACGAATTATCTGCTCGCGCTCGCTTCCCATTTCAACAGCTGGTACGCGCAGGTGCACATCCTTGATGGCTCGGCGGACTCTCCGCACAAAGTTGCCGTGACGGATGCGGTACAAAAGACCCTGAAGAATGGCTTGTGGGTACTCGGCATTCCCGCGCCGGAGCACATGTGAATTATCGCGGCATTGAATATACGGTGCGGGGGAATCCGCGCGCGCGGCGGATCACTCTCACGGTGCGCCGCGACGGCTCCGTGCGGGTGACTAAGCCGAAGCGGGCTACGCTCGCAGACACTGCGCGCTTCGTGCGGGAGAGTTCGCAGTGGATAGAGCGAATGAAGAGGCGCTTTGAGTCGGTGCGAAACACCTCGAGCGTGGAGCCGTCCAAGACGGAATACAAAAAATACAAAAAAGAGGCTCTGCTTTTCGTACAGAGCAGCATCCGGCACATGCGCGCGCCCTTCCACGGGAAGATTTTTATACGCAATCAAAAAAGCCGGTGGGGAAGCTGCTCGCACAACGGGAACCTTTCTTTCAACTACCGAATACTCTTCCTGCCGCCGTACCTTGCCGCATACGTCGTAGTACATGAGCTCTGCCACCTGCGCGAGATGAACCATTCGCGCGCATTTTGGTCGCTCGTTGCCAAAGAGATACCCGACTATGCATCGCGCCGCAAAGCGCTGCGTCAGCTGGGGCACACGCTTCTGATAGACTAGACGATATCTTATGACACAGAATGAAGCACTGGCGATACTCAAGACCGGACTCAACGTCTTTCTCACAGGCGAGCCGGGAAGCGGAAAGACGCACACCATCAACCTATATGTGGAGTGGCTGCGTGAGCGCGGAGTAGAGCCATCCGTTACCGCTTCCACCGGCATAGCCGCTACGCACGTCGGCGGCATGACAATCCACTCGTGGAGCGGCATCGGCATAAAGCGCGACGTCTCCGACTACGACATAGAGCTGATATCCTCGCGGGAGAAGACCGCGAAGCGCCTCATACATGCAAAGGTACTCATAATAGACGAAATATCCATGCTGGATGCTGCGACTTTGGACAGTGTAGACCGCGTGCTACGGACATTGCGCCGTCGGCCCATGCGGGAGGAAGAGCCGTTCGGGGGATTGCAGGTGGTGTTTGTGGGGGATTTTTTCCAGTTGCCTCCTGTCTCCCGCGAGGGAGAAGCCTCATTTGCTTTTGAGTCGCGCGCATGGAAAGAGGCGCACACGGTCGCCTGCTATCTCTCGGAGCAGCATCGGCAGGAAGACGCGGATTTTCTGGACCTTCTCTCGGCTATGCGGCAGGGTAACTTCACGCAAGCGCATCGCACGCGCCTTCGCGCGCGTTCGGGGATCAATCCGAAAAAGGAGGTCGCGACGCGCCTCTACACGCACAATGAAAACGTGGACCGCGTCAACGCGGAGTCGCTGGCAAAGATAGAAGAGAGCGCACACGTTTTCCAGATGACATCGCGCGGCCCCAAGGCACTGGTGGATTCTCTGAAGGCGCAATGTCTCTCGCCGGAAACATTGGACCTGAAAAAAGGAGCTTCCGTCATGTTTACGCGCAACAACTTTGACGCGGGATACGTCAACGGGACGCTCGGCACGGTGGACGGATTCAGCTCCACCGGCAACCCGACAGTGAAGACCCGCGCAGGTCTCATCACCGTGGAGCCGGCGGAGTGGGCGATACAGGACGGTGCCAAGGTGCTCGCGCGCGTCGTCCAGATGCCGCTGCGGCTCGCTTGGGCCATCACGGTGCACAAGAGCCAAGGGATGTCGCTGGACGCGGCAATCATAGACCTCTCGCAGGCTTTTGAATTCGGGCAGGGGTACGTGGCGCTCTCCCGCGTGCGCACCATGAGCGGGCTTTTTCTTGAAGGCTTCAACGAGCGCGCGCTTGAACTGCACCCCAAGGTGGCCGCGGCCGACAGGCACTTCCGCGCTTATTCGGAGGCGGCACGCACCAAATTCGCGGCTCTGCCGCGTGAGGAGAAAGAGAAGATGGAGAAGAATTTTCTCCGCGCAGTCGGTGCTAAAGAGCCGCCGAGAAGTATGGTGGAGCCGGACGCGCGGGATTCCGCCCTGCGGCGCTCGCCGCCTGACGGCGGCTTCGGACAAGGTCCTCGTTCGGAAT
>JANLHO010000013.1 GCA_024654485.1 Patescibacteria group bacterium
GTAGTGCTGAGTGTGAAAGCCGACTACGTCCGCGCCAAGGATTCCTTCCAGTATCCGCGAGCGCCACGGGCAGATAGCGAATTGCGCGGCCGAAGGCCACGGCACATGCCAAAACATCGCGACCTGCGCGTCGGGCCGGCTCTTCTTTATCATGGCCGGCACGAGCGCCAGGTGGTAATCCTGCACCAGGACGATAGGACGCTCCACGCCCTTTATCTCGGAAAGAAGCGTCTTCGCAAAAAGGCCGTTGACGCGCCGATACGCACGCCAATCCTCCTCGCGAAAGATGGGGCGTATGTGCGCCATGTGGCACAGGGGCCACAGGGCTTCGTTGGAGAAACCGGCGTAGTATCCCCTAAGGTCGCGCTTGCCGATCCAGAGACGCCTCAGGGTGTACTTGGGCTCGTCGGGGGGGACGCGTATCTTGCCGTCCTTGTCGGCGGTCTCCTTGTCGGCGCTGCCGCTTCCGTGCGCTATCCACATGCCTCCGCACGCCTCCATGACCGGCTCAAGCGCCGTTACCACGCCCCCCGCGGGGACCGACCACGCCGTCTCCCCATCCTCCTTTTGGTGGACGTACGGCTCGCGATTTGAAAGTACGTATATAGGACGGTCTCGCAGGTAAGCCTTTATGAACTCCTTCAGACGCTCCGCGGTCCACGGGGAATCCAATTTCTCAAGGCGAAGACGCGCCTCCTGGCCGGCTACGAAGCGCGCGTGCTGCAGACTGGTGGTCATCCGCGATATCTCGCTCGCGAGCGGCAGCAGGAAAGCATGCTCGCCGTTGGACTCCTCGGAACCGGCCTCTCCTGCGCGCACTGAGCGCATAAATTCCACCATGCGCGACAGCGGCTTGAAGAACACCCAGCGCACGAGCGCGAAGATCACTACGCCCACCAAGATTATCTGGATCAAAAGGCGCGTCAGATTATCCACCCAGACATTCGCGATGGCCTCGTCTATGTAATCCGCGCTCTGAACTATCATCAGGGCACCCACGACGCGGTCCTCTTCGTGTAGGGGGCTTACGAAGACGTACACGCGTCCGCTGGGCGCGGAAACGAACGCGCCTGAACCCGAATCGCTGTCCATGACCGACGCGACGAGCGACATGTCCGCAAGGCCGGCGCTAAGAGCCGAGGAGGACGCGACGAGCGAAGCGTTGGAATCAAACACCGCCAGCCCCGCGACGCGGTCGTTGTCGGAGATGCGATCCACTATCTTCTGCACGGAACTCGTCGCATGCGCCCTGTACGGGGGTCCTACGGATTCTCCGAGGCTGTCCGCAAGAACGCGCGTCCTGTACTGTAAGTCCGTAGATAAAGACAGCTGCTCCTCGTTGGCCTGAAAGAAAGTAAATACCGCAACGACCAGCGTTAGCGCGAGGATGGCGCTTCCAGTTATGAAAGACAGATGCTTCATGCGTTAGGGAAATGGTACTCAAAATACCCGCGAGCGCCAGCCCGAGCGGTTCATGGCCCGCGGGAGCGGAAGAACAGTGGAGCTAAGTTACTACGTTTTCGGGCTTGCCTGACGAGAACGCTTTTATGTTGTCTATGGTGGTGTCTATGATGCGCGTAACGGCCTCATGCGTGTTGAAAGCGATGTGCGGCGTCACGATGACGCGCGGGTGGTTCATAAGGTAGTGATTGGCCAGAGCCGCTTTTAGATCGGCCTCTTTCGGATGCGGCCCTGCGAGTAGCTCCAGCTCATCGCCGAGGTCTCCCTCTTCTTCCAGAACGTCCAGCGCAGCCCCCGCTACCGAGCCGTCCGACAGAGCCTCTATGAGAGCCATGGTATCCAATACGCCTCCGCGCGCGGTGTTGATGAGATAGGCGCCGTCCTTCATCTTCTTAAGCGCCTCCCTGCCGAGGAGATGATGCGTGTGCTCGTTGTACGGCACGTGAATGGAAACGATATCGGAACGTCCGAGAAGCTCGTCCAGTGACACATATGAGAATCCCGTCTCGCGTGCAAGATCTTTGTCTTCATGCACATCAAATACCAGCACATTCATCTCAAATCCCTTCGCGATGCGAGCCGCCCTCATTCCTATGTGCCCGCCTCCCACGATACCTATCGTTTTTCCGGCAAGGTCAAAGCCGCGCAAACCCTCCTGCGAAAAAGTGTCCGTTTCAAAGACGCGCCTGTGCGCGGCTTCTACGCGGCGCAGAAGCGCCAAGATAAGTGCGAATGTAAATTCGGCCACGGTGTTCTCTCCGTAGAAAGGCACATTGGAGACGACCACCCCGCGCTTACGCGCGGCATCCATGTCTATGTGGTCAAAGCCGGTAGAGCGCGTTGCGATGAGTTTGAGAGCAGGGAAGCGCTTCATCTCCTCCTCGCCGACTTCAGAGTCTACAAATATGGAGAGCACGGAGGCACCCGAATCCGGACTTGGGGTGTCAGCTAGGGACCCTCGGTAGAAGGATATTCCGGCGTCCGGAATACGTTTCCGTACGTACTCTCGCTCCCATTCCTCTCTGAAAAAATAAGCTACTTTCATGACGATCGTTGCAGCGTCGCCTCTATCTTGGCGATTTGCATGAGCGTGGGAATAACGGTATCCGGATTGAGCGATATGCTCTCTATCCCTTCGCGGACGAGAAACTCCGCGAAATCCGGCAGGTCGGATGGGCCCTGCCCGCAAATGCCGAGATACTTCCCTCTTGCGCGGCATGCTTTTATTACCCGCGCTATCATGTCGCGCACCGCCGCGTCGTTCTCGTTGCCCACGTGAGAAACGACGCCGGAGTCGCGGTCCAGCCCGAGCGCGAGCTGCGTAAGGTCGTTGGAGCCGATAGACATACCGTCAAAAAGATCCAGGAATTTGTCGGCGAGAATGACGTTGGATGGTATCTCGCACATCATGTACACGGGCACGCTTTTTTGCCCTTCCTTCGCGAGCGATTTTGCGATAAGGCCATACTTGGACATCAGCGCGAGTACTTTGTGCGCCTCCTCAAGCGTACGGCAGAAGGGCACCATGGGTATAACATTTTCAAGCTGCATTTTCTCGCGGACGATATGAATGGCCTCGCATTCAAGAGCGAAGGCTTTCTCAAACTTCGGATCGTAGTAGCGCGAAGCACCGCGCCAGCCCAGCATCGGGTTCTCTTCTTTCGGCTCGTACGCCTTGCCGCCCGTGAGAGTAACGTATTCGTTGGTCTTGAAATCGGAAAAGCGCACGATGACCGGACGCGGATGGAAGGCCATCGCTATCTTTGCGATGCCGCCCGCTAAGTTGTCTACATAGTATCGGACCGGATCGTCCCAACCGGCCATTTTTTTCACTATTTGCTCGCGTACCCCTTTAGGCTCGTTCTTGAAATTCAGCGCCGCCAAGGGGTGCACGCCTATCCTCGCGGCGATTATGAACTCCTCGCGGGCAAGCCCCACGCCTGATACCGGAAGGAATGAGCGCTCAAATGCTATGTCGGGTGTCGCGATGTTGACCATTAAGTGCGTGCGCGTCTCCGGCAGAGCCGCTATGTCCTGCTCGCGGATGGATACCTTCGCTTTCCCCTCGTAGACGATACCTTCGCTACCCGTCGCATCCACCGTGACCTCGCGTGATCTCTTTAGGATGCTCGTCGCGTTGCCGGAGCCGACTATCGCGGGTATTCCCAGCTCACGCGAGACGATGGCCGCATGCGAGGTGCGGCCGCCTTCGTCCGTCACGATTGCCGATGCTATCTTCATGATGGGTTCCCAGTCCGGATCGGTCATCGTAGTGACTAGTATCTCGCCTTTTTTGAATTTCCCGATGTCTTTCGGATTGATGATGACGCGCGTCTTGCCGCTCGCTATGGAAAAGCCCACGGAAATACCGCGCAAGACCTCCCCGCCGTGATCCCCGAGCACATACTCGCGCAGCTTGGAGCGGTCGCGCTCGGCCTGCACCGTTTCTGGCCGCGCCTGTACGATAAAAAGCTCGCCACTATCGCCGTCTTTGGCCCATTCCATGTCCATAGGGGTCCAGCTCTTGGCGCGCGCGCTGTAATGCTCTTCTATGAGAAGAGCCCAGCGCGCGAGAGTGAGCACCTCTTCGTCCGTGAGTGTGAAGCGGCGCACGTCCTTCTCGGGGACGGATACTATCTTCGTGCGCGCGATACCCTTACCGCCCTTCGCGTATATCATTTTCTTGCGCTTGTCTCCGAGCTTTCTGTCAACTATCGGTTGGGACGCGCTCGGAAGCGTCTTCTTGAACACAAGGTACTCGTCGGGCGTAACGCGGCCCTGCACTATCATCTCTCCCAGTCCGTATGTCGCGTTGATTATGATGGAGTCGGAGAATCCGGATTCCGTGTCTACGGTGAACATGACGCCTGAAGCGCCCTTGTCGGAGCGAACCATCTTTTGCACGCCTACGGAAAGCGCGACCTTCGTCTCGGCGAAACCCTTGTCGGTGCGGTACGAAATGGCTCGGTCGGTGAACAGCGACGCAAATGCCCATTGCACTGCCGTGAGTACGTCATTCGCGCCACGTATGCCCAGATACGTCTCATGCTCACCCGCGAAAGAAGCACCCGGCAAATCCTCGGCGGTGGCGCTTGAACGCACGGCGACATCCGTATTTTTCCCGTAACGCTCTTCCATCTGTGCATACGCGCTTCTTATCTCGCCGGCAAGCTCCTCCGGCATCACGGCGGAGCGTATTTTCTCGCGTATGAGCCTGCCGCGCCGCTCCAGCCCTTTTAGGTCGTGCGTGTCCAGACCCTTCAATGTCTCATCCACGAATGCCGCGCAGCCCGTACTCTCCATAAAGACGCGATAGGCCGAGGCGGTGACGACGAAGCCGCCGGGTATACTGACGCCCTTGGGGGCGAGTTCCGATATCATCTCGCCCAGAGAAGCGTTCT
The DNA here is from genome assembly GCA_024654485.1 of Patescibacteria group bacterium. GTDB lineage: Bacteria > Patescibacteriota > Minisyncoccia > Phycocordibacterales > UBA2100 > UBA10103. Next base: position 4,863 of record JANLHO010000013.1, read on the forward strand.
TACCGCCCACCATCGCCACGTCGTCCATCCCCACATCCTCAAGCCACACGATGTTGCGACCCTCCTCCCTGATACTCTGCGCGTCATTGGACATACGTAATTTTATCTGCTATTGCGCTTTGAGCGCGACTATTAAATCTGAGACATTGGAACCAGTGTAACCCGTCTCCAGCGCGTCTCCCGTCGCCCTGAAAAAATCGTACGAGCGGTGCTTCTGCAAGTATACGCCAGCGGAGATGCCCAGCTTGACCGCATGTGACGCGCTTACGGTGTCGGCTATCGCTCCGGCCGCGGCGCTGTTGTCGCGACCGTCGGATGCGAACGGAACGACTACCTCACCCTCCGCGACATCGTCCACAAGCGCGAGCGCAAATTCCTGACACCGGCCGCCTATTCCGTCGTATGAGCCGACGGCTACGGTCGTTTCTCCTCCGTAGAGATGCGCGCTTTTCGCGCTCGCGGAGCGCAGACGCGCCAGCACCTCGCGCGCCGCATCCCTGGCCTCGCCCGTCAGCTCGTCAGTCACAATCTCGGCGGAGTATCCGCGCTCCGACGCCATTCTTTTCATGGCCTCCAGAGCGTCGCGGTTGGAAATAAGGAGCGTGTTGTGCACGCGCGCGAAATACTTCTCATCATTCGGTGTTTCTATCAGATCGCTTTCGGAGATGCCGGATAGCCCGTGCGCTTTTACCATCGCCGCAGCGTCCGCGACAGTGGTCTCGTCTCTCACTGTCGGGCCGGAGGCGATGAAGGAGAGGTCGTGACCCGGTACGTCGGATATCACCAGCCCGAGCACCTCCGCAGGGTACGCGGCTTTGGCGAGGCCGCCTCCGCGCGCGTGCGAGATATGCTTCCGCAAGGTATTTATCTCCTGTATCGTCGCGCCGCGTCGGAAAAGTTCTCCGAGGAGAGTTTTTTCGCTCGTGCAGGTTAGTGCGCCAGTCGGGCTGCACAAGAGCGTGGAGCCGCCCCCCGACACAAGAATGATGGCGAGGTCTCCTTCCTCAAGGACGGAGAGCATCTCCATGATGCGCTTGGTGCCGCTTTCGTTGATCTCGCTCGGGGCAGGATGCGTACCGAGGATGCATTCTATGCGCTCCGTCTTGCACAGTGGCGGCATCGCGACATCAAGCGCGATGCCGCCCGTAATACGCTCACCCAGAATACCCTCAAGTGCCTCCGCGGCGGCGGCGGCGCATTTGCCTACGCCGACGAAAAATATCCGGCGGCCGTGCACGGAGACGCGAATGTCATTCGCGACCAGAATATCCCCATCAAGCCGCACCTTGCGGGCAATGGCCGACTTCGTATTTATGGCTTCGTACCCCGCTTCAATGATGTCCAGTGCGTCGGAGCGAAGCGTGGTCGTGGCGAGCGAGTCGGCGTTGCGCACTGTTCGCGTCGCAGTCATCGGACTAATTATACCCCTCCCACGGGAAGACGACCCATTGCCCTGTCTTCATAGCGCAATAATCGGGCGCGAACGACGCGCGCTTTGTGTTGACGACGATGACCGCGGTGCGCACTTCGCGCGCATGGTAGCGCTTCGCGATAAGCGCGGCCACATGCCTTATCGTCTCCCCCGAGTCCACTATCTCGTCCACAAGAAGCACTTTCTTGCCGCGCATGTCCGCGCGCGGCGTACTCGTGATCGTGATCTTTCCGCGTTTCTCTCCGGCGTATGAGTGCGCGGAGAACGTCGCCACATTTCTGGTATCAAACTCCTCTGCAAGGATTGCTAGCGGCACGAGCCCGCCGCGCGCGATACCGACAAAGTAGTCGGGCTTGTACTTGGAGGCGCGCACCGAGGCGGCGAGCTTCCGCGTAAGCGCCTCAAACTTCTTCCACGATATCTTTTTCTTTTTTGTCATACATGCGGACTATCTCGGGCTGGAACCGTGATCAGTCAAGCCTGGTAAGGGCTACTCTTTTGAGAACTTGCCATACTGCTTAAGTGCGGCGGGCATCTCCACGTTGTGCTTCTTGAGCCAGCTGTCGACATGCTCGCGCGCCTTCTCTCGGTCTATTTCAATTCCGTGCTTAGGGTACGTGAACATACCCCGCCCAATCTCGAAGAGCGGTTGTGTTTGTAAAACGTTCGGCATTAGTTCCGCATCAAACGCGCCCTCAGAATACGAAGCGGCTACGATATCCGCCAGCACTAAACAATGGTCACCAACGTCCTTAATCCATACGACCGCGCATTCTAGATGCGCTGGACATTCGGCAATTCGCGGCGGTCTCACCTTTGTAGATGGAATTTCCGTTAGTCCTGCTACTTGCAGTTCATCAATTCCCTGAGGGATAGGGTTGCCGGCGTACTTATCGCCGCATATCCAGACTTTGTCTGCCAGATTTTTGCTCGGAACGTTTACAACAAATTCTTTGGTTTGTTCTATGTTTCTAATCGTGTCCCATGGTTTGTATACGCCAAGAACGAGACGTTCCGGGTCGGTAGAAACCGAGGTGAGATTTGAGAACACGCCCGCATTCACTCGACCGTCTTCATCAACGGTGGTAACTACATATGCAATTCGCGGGGACAGAACTCTGTGAGACTTATCAAGCGACAAGTCGTGCTTTGATTCCATGGCTTAAGTCTAGCAGGCTCGCCCACTTGGGAACAATGGGTATTCGGGTCGCACTAGCGCCCCAGGCCTCAGGGTTGGTCCGATAAAAAATCTAGCTTGATGCGTACCCCGTTTAGTGGACACTTTGGAAACCCACTCCCACGGTCAGAAGATGTTCCTTGCATTCAACGGGCGACATCTCGTTGCGGGTCCACTTTTTTGGGGTACAGATCAGATGCGGAGGGGGTGGGATTCGAACCCACGGTGGGTTTCCCCACGCCGGTTTTCAAGACCGGTGCTTTAGACCACTCAGCCACCCCTCCGAAGCACGTTGTACCACGCGGCGGCGCTCTATGCACAGAAGTGTGTGGGCTTTCGTGGAAAATGCTCTACAATCCTGATATGCACACGCACAAACGCGGCTTTACCTTGGTGGAGCTTCTGGTTGTCATCGCCATCATCGGCATCCTAGCATCCATCATTATGGTCTCGCTCGCCAGCACGCAATCCAAGGCGCGCGACGCGCGGCGCATGGAAGACGTTGGCTCATACCAAAAAGCTCTCGCGCTCTATCTTATAGATTCCGGCTCCTACCCCATCACCGCCGCGACGACCACTCTGGACGGCGGCGCTAGTGACACCGTTTCGGCGGCTCTCATTGCGGCTCGCGCGCTCCCTTCGGCGCCCAAGGACCCGCAATCCCCCATCTACGACTACACATACATCTCCAACGCGATAGGCAACAACTACACTATCGGATTTTGTCTTGAGACAGATTCCATCAGCAATTACAGTCAGGGATGCGGCAATACCGTATCCCCTTGAAATCATCGGCAGTGTATACGGGCGCCATGTATCGCGCTCGGATGCTACAATAAAAGCGCTATGGCCGAAATGACCGGCACTTTGAGATGGAGTGCGTACGAGCACGAGCATATGGAGCGCGGGAGCGATTGGTTTTGGGCGCTCGGCGTCGTCGCCGTTTCAAGCGCTGTGGTGAGTCTTCTTTTCCACAACATCCTCTTCGCTATTCTCATACTCCTCGCTGCGGCACTCTTCGCGCTTCTTGCCAATGTCCCTCCCGAGCTGATAACTTTTGAGGTGTCGGAGCGCGGCGTGCGCGTGGGCAATGTCCTGCATCGTTTTGACGAAATAATCTCCTTTTGGGTTGAGGACGAATCGGGCGCTCATCCGACGCTTCTTGTGGATACCACCAAGCCGCTCGCTCCCAATCTCATAATACCGATACACGATGTGGACCCGCACGCGGTGCGCCTTTTTCTGCGAGAGCACGCGGAAGAGGTCCCCATGAAAGAGCCTTTCGCTCACAAAATAATAGAGTTCTTCGGCCTCTAGCGAGGCCGTGCCGTCGCAGGCGCGCTACTGCGCGACCCCGATCACGACCGATGCCTCTTTTATCTGGTTGGCGTTGGTAGTGCAGCTAAGGACGAATGTCGTTTGCGACTCTATGGCGAGACTCTCCGATGTGCCGTTGGGGCTGGTATTGGCGACATTGAGCAAAGTGAATTCTTCGCTGTCCGGACTGGATACGACGCACGATTTCATACCCGTCGTTATCCAGCCGAGGATGGTGGTCATTCCGGAGGGGACGGTCTTGGGGTTCGCGATGAATATTATGGATGGCTGATTTATCTCTATGGAGC
>JANLHO010000021.1 GCA_024654485.1 Patescibacteria group bacterium
CGTATGAATATAGCCTCGCTGGACCTCGCCATAGAACAGTGGCTTTCTGCCATCCGCTCTCCTTTCGGGCTGTATTTTTTCTCTTTCTTCACAGAACTCGGCGGCGGCATTGTGGTCGCATCAATTACGGCTCTGGCCGTCTTCCTTTTATGGAAAAAGGGGGGCGTGGAGTATGCGGTCGGGCTTTTCGCGTCGGTGGCGGGAGCGATCGCCGTGAGCGAATTGCTGAAATTTATTGTGCACAGAGCACGGCCGCCGATTGATTTGCGTGCCATTCTGGAGACGAGTTATTCTTTCCCCAGCAACCATGCAACGGCCTCCGCGGCCCTTTACGGATTCCTCGCGTACTTGGCGTGGCGTCTCGCCCCCAGAAAATGGCGCGGCATCATCGTCGCGATTTGTTTGATTATCATAGCCGGAGTCGGGTTCAGCCGCATGTATCTCGGAGTGCATTACCCCACGGACGTACTCGGCGGATTTATTGTCGGGGCTTTATTTGTGCTCGCTGCAAGATACGCGGCAGAGAGAATTCTAAAGCGTCATTCCGGATCACCCAGCGATACAGGGCCGGCGCAAGCAACACCGAGAAAGTGACCGTTCCTGCGAGATGCATCAGGGTAAAAGGTATCTGGCCTGTAATAGCGAGCATGAGCGACTGATGGCCGAATACGGGGCCTATCATCATCGTGACGACGTCGTAGGCAATGGTACCGGGGATGCCGAATATGAGGAAATTGCGCACGCTCGCCTCCCTGTTCTTGAAATAATAGTGCGCGGCGATGCCGAGGCTTCCGTAGCACAGTGCGGTGACCCACGTCCAGCTTCCCCATCCGCTCGTGAGTGCGTCATATAAGACGATGCCCAAAAATCCGAATAGGAAACTGCCCGCGAGCCCATAGCGCTTTGAGAAGGGCATCACGGTCGCGAGCATCGGCTCAAAATTTGGCGGCCTGAAAGGTATAAGGCGGAAAAGGAAAACAGCCGCCCAGCCGATGATGAATTTCAATGTGCCCGTGGGAATAGAGAATTTCATGGGACTTAGAGTTTACCACATCTGTTAAAAGGTCCATGTGCATAAACTCGCATCCCTATCTTTGCGCCATGGCGAAAAGTTAGGGATGTGGGATTTCCTCCTGCCCTCCTGCGCCCCGAAGTGGAGTGCTAGCCGAGATGCGCGTGATCGTTCCAGATCCACAAAACCCACGGAGCCGCTGCTCCTATCTCATCCCAATGATTACCCTTGTCGTAGCGCAGTGCCGTAATGCCGGTATTTTCCATCCATAGCGTTTTCATCATTGGTGCGAATTGCACGGTACTTAGCTCCGCCCCGAAGATCGCGCGGGCAACGATATAGCGCAGAAAAAACCCATGGGTCACGACTAGGATATTTTCTTCTCTGCGACCAGCTAAATAATCAAGGCATTCGCCAGCGCGCTTTTTTAGGTCGTTAAAATTCTCGCTGTTTTCTACGCGGCTCCCGTCCCCGGCAAGACTTTTCCACCACGCCTCGTTTATCCTGTGTGCATCGGGGTCGTCGTGTCGTTTCCCTTCCAGCGAATTCGGTTTACCACGCTCGCGGAAGAGCTCGGACGGCTCCGGGGTGTGCCCTGTGCGCTCGGATATTATGTCGGCAGTTTCTTTGGCCCGCGGCATGGTGCTCGCGATTATCGTCTCTATCGGCAAGCGAGAGACGCGCTCCGCTATGAAGCCGGCTTGCTTCCTGCCATGCTCGGTCAGCGGAGAATCCTCGGATTGGAACATTGAGCTGATGTTGCCTTCGCTTTGCCCGTGCCGTACGAAGTAGATTGTCTTCATGGTCTAGAGCACGAAGCGGCCGTCATGGTAGATGACCTTCTTTGAGCCGTCTTTGAGGTGCGCAGTCACGGTGCGGCGCGTGGTGGATATAATGTCGGTGTGGACGGAAGAGTCGTTGAAGCCCAGGCGCGCCGCTTCCCTGCCAGTAAGCTTGGAGACGTCGCCCGCGTAGGTATCGCGGTAGCTCATGCCAAGTGCCAAGTGGGTGTTGCCGTAAGGTCCGCCCATGTTCTCGTCAAAGAGGGTCTCCGCCATGAATTTCGTGATGCGGGAGTGGCGCTTGTCGGTCAGCGAGTACTCGCCTATCTTGTTGGCGCCCTTGGTGGCTATCATCTCCTTCAGGAGGCGCTCGTTGGTCTTCGCGCTGCTCTTCACTACCAGCCCGTCCTTAAACCAGAGCTGTATCCCCGTCACCCGCGCGCCATAGCGGTACAGAGGTTGATTGAAACGTATCCAGCCTTCCGTGCCGCGCCAGTCCGGCGAAGTAAATATCTCAAAGCTGGGGATGTTGCGGCCCGATCCGGCGAGCCATGCGCGCTTTTCACCGAGGCGTATCTTGAGGTCCATATCGGGGCCGGTGGCGTGCAGATAATCAATCTTGGGAGAGAGCTTGTTGAGCCTGGCGCGGTATGAATCAATTTCCCTGTATATCTTTTTCCACGTCTTTATCGGGTCGGGCTTATCCAGATAGCAGGCTTTTATTATCTGGTCCCAGTACTCTTTCTCCGAAAGACCCGCTTCACGTGCCATCCCCGGCGTGCCGTATAGAGCGATGGTCCATGTGAATTTGCCCTTCCACTCTTTCATATGCCGCCAATCCATAAAGGGCTTCAGCGCCAGCCCGCGCGCCATCATCTTTTTGGGGTCTACTCCCTCCATCGCATGTGGGTCTTTCTCGGCGAGAAGAAAAACTGAGTGGTCCATCTCACTAACTACTCCTTTCAGATACTTTTTCGGGAAAAATGATATCTGGTGCGGCTTGGCGTGCTCGTAAAAATAGCGCGTGACGCTAAGGTTGCGCCTTTTGTCGCCGTGCTCCTCATCCGGGCCATAATTGGAGAGTACATGACCTCCCGCATCCACTATGGCGTTGCACACCGCCATGAAAAGCGGCTTGGCGGATTCCGAGGCCGAAACGCGCACGACCTCCCCTTTCTTTATGCCCTTGCCGCCGCCGAGCGCGAAATTGACCAAAACATCGGCGTACTTTTTAAGAATCTTATCGCTGGGTGTATATGACATCAGCGCAGGATACTAAAGACGCGCGGCTTAGTCCAGCCGGACAATGAGGTATATATGTTGTAGTAGTAGCCCTCACGCAATGCCGAGAGAAATGCGTTATACTGCCGCTAATTATCATTAATCAGAAATAATTATATGTGGAGCAAATTAAAAAATTGTGACTGTGCCGGGGCACTCGCCGCGTGGGCGCCTCTAGTACTGCGCGTAGCGCTCGGTGTCATCTTCTTGTGGCACGGCTACGACAAGGTGTTTTCTACCGGCATCGCCGGAGTGAGCGGCTTCTTAGGGAGTCTCGGCTTTCCTATCCCGACGCTTTTCGCGTACATTCTTGCGTACGGTGAGCTTATCGCTGGGGTCCTTCTCATTCTCGGTCTCTTCACGCACTGGGCGGCCAAATTCGCGACCATAGTTGCCGTCGTCGCGTTCTTCACCGTGCACATGAAGAACGGCTTCTCCGCGGCACAGGGCGGATATGAGTACATAATGCTCATTTTCGCCGCTTCGGTCTCAGTCCTCATCGCAGGCGCTGGTAAATACTCGCTGGACGAGATGTGGTGTAAGAAAAAAGAAAACAGTCCGATGGCGTGAGCGTCGGCCTCTTCTTGTACAAAACGCCCCTTCCAACGGGGGCGTTTTGTTTTCCGGTCTGCCGAGAAATAAACTACTCCGTGCGTGCGTCCACCGATGCGTCGCTGCTTGCTGCCGAGCGCGCTCGGATTGATTTGAGCTCCCGCACTATCATACCCGCGTCCTTGCGGGCCGCGCGGAGATCTTCAAGAGCGGCTTGTATCTTGGCGTGAGCCTCGCGCAGCGCCGTCTTATTTGACGCGCGTATCGCATCGTCGCCGCCGTCGGGCTTCAGGCCCGTTACAAGCGCAACGGCTGCGGAAGCGAGCACCTTGGCATCCTCTATCTTTACGTTCATGTCCGCCAATGCTCGGGAAAGTGTGGTGACGTCGTTGCCGGAAGTCTGCGCGGCGGATATGTGTGTCTCCAGCTTGGCTGCGAAATCACTCATGGAACGGGCCAATGTCTGGACATGGTCGGCCGCGACGAGTATGCGCCCCTGCGGGATGATGAGAGCGAAAATACGATAACTCGCGGTGATAGAGCGTATGTCGGTACGCAGCGTGTCTATATCGGCGTCCGCGGATATCTTCGCATTGAGCGCCTGAAGCTCGGATATCTGTCCGGCGACCGTATCGGCTACGCTAGCCTTAACGGAACCGGATATTCTGGACATGGACTGAAGACGCTCATTGAGGGCCTGAAGCATATCGGTGCGACGCTCTATCTCGCGCGTGGCGCGGTCTTTGGCTGTCGCGATGCGCGCTTCAAGATTGGCCTCGGCATTGGCGCGAGGTGTCGTAGATGCCGCCTGCGCTCTGACTCGCGCGTCTACACCCACGCCTTGCGCGAGTGCAGTGGTAGCGATACCCATCGCAAGGAGCCCTGCGAGTACTGCCGATATTTTCGTTACCATACTGTTATTCGGTCTGCTCTATGGGCTGGTCGTCAAATTCGGCCGATGCGGACGACTCAGCCGCCGCTTCAAGCTGGGCGTCTATCGCCTGCAAGTCCGCGTCAAGCAGAGCTGCGTCGGCGGGTACGTTGGAGTCCGAGGCGGCCGGCTGCGCCCCCGTACCCTCCGGCACCGAAGACTCGTCCTGCATAGCACTTTCACTTCCCGGCGTTACGTCTTTGGGAGAAGCGTAGTTTCCCAATAAATACCAAGCACCTGCTACTATCAAGAGCGCGGCTATCGCCCATATCATCCATTTTGTCGGCATAGGTGGAATCTATACATTTTGTAAGATACTGCTAATCGCGGCATTGCCCGCCTCAATTCCAATGGTACGCCCGCGAGAGCCGGGCGCAAGCAGCCGCCGTGGACAGCAAAGTCGGCGACTTATCGCGTCACTTCCCGCTCGCGCTCTTTTATATCTATCGGATATACGCCCGTAAAACACGAGGTGCAAAATTGATCTGCGGAGATTCCTGTCGCCTTTATCATGCCCTCAAATGACAGATAGCGAAGTGATGTGGCCCCCAAGTACGCCTTTATCTCTTCTACCGACTTCGTGGCAGCTATGAGCTCCTTTTGTTTGGGCGTATCTATTCCATAAAAATCCGGGAACTTGACCGGCGGGGACGCGACGAGGAAGTGCACCTCCAAGGCCCCCGCGTCAAAGAGCATTTTTACTATCTGCTGCGAGGTGGTGCCGCGAACTATTGAATCATCAAAGACGACGACCCGCTTGCCGCGTACCACATGGGGTATCGGCGTGAGCTTGGCCTTCACTCCCTGTTCTCGGACGTGTTGCTCCGGCGTGATGAAAGTGCGATGTATGTAGCGATTTTTGGTAAGTCCCATTTCAAAGGGAAGTTTGAGAGTTTGCGCGTATCCGATAGCGGAGGCTATGGCCGTCTCCGGTACGGGTATCACGACATCGGCCTCAAGAGGATACTCCTTGGCAAGCTGCACCCCGAAGCTGCGCCGCACTTCATATACGGACTTCCCCAAGAGCACGCTGTCGGGGCGGGCGAAATAGACGAATTCAAAAATATCCAGCTTGGGGTCGGGCTCCGCGAGTTGCTCGCTTCTTACTGCTACCTCGTCCCCGCCCGAGGCGGGTCCGCCTTTGGCGGATATGACCAGCATCTCTCCGGGCCGCACCTCCCTTTCAAACTCCGCGCCTATCGGCGCGAATGCGCACGTCTCCGACGCGACGACGTATCCGCCATTTAGTCGCGCGAGCGAAAGCGGCCGTATACCGCAGCGATCGCGCACGGCCACGAGCGAATCCTGCGACATGAGTAGGATTGAGAAAGCGCCCGTCATAAGTGGGTACACATCTTTGACTGCATCGGGGAGCTTTGCTCCCTCGCGCATGCGCGACGCTATCGCTTCCACTATCATGCGCGAGTCCGAGAAATCGTCCGTGTCTACGTCTTTTGAGCGCAGGAATTCTTCCAGAGCATCCGTGGTGGGTAGGTTGCCGTTGTGCACTATGGCTATCGCGCCGTCATCCGGCCCCGAGGACAGCGAAACCGAGTCGTTGAGGCTGGGGTGCGGGTCCTCGTAGGATATCTTCTTGAGTGAGGAGGCTCCGGCGGCGAGCATGGGCTGCGAGTGCTTCACCTTGGAACCGCCTGTCGTGGAATAACGATTATGGGCCACTGCGATGTGGCCCTTGAGACTGTCTATAAGCTCGTCGTTGAAGACCTGTGAGACGAGTCCCATTCCCTTGTGGAGCGTTATGGCGTCTCCTCCCGCCGTAGCGATGCCGGCGCTCTCCTGACCGCGATGCTGCAGAGCGAAGAGTCCGAAGAAAGAGATGCGCGCGACGTCAATGTCCTTTCCGTAGACTCCGAAGACCGCGCATTTTTCTCCTAGCGTCTGCATGTGAAAGAAAGAATTATACAAGAAAAAAGCCGGATGTAAATGATGCGCGCAGCACAAGTGGATAACAAAAGTTTCGGGCGCAGACGGAATCATCCGCCTGCGCCCGTATTTGCATGCATCTGCATTTCAGAGTTGGACGAACAGCCATCTTTCGGCCGTTTCCTCATCCTGTGCAAGCCGCAGTATTTGCTCAACGTCCGGCGCTTCTTCGGACAAGGCCGACTTCGGTAGCCGATTGCCAAGACCGACAGATTCCGCCCACTCTTCCACATCCGGCATCACGGCTTTCGTTATGGGGACGAGACCGTGCTGCAAGAACACTCGGATGACCGCGGGCATCTTGCCGATTCCGAAGAACTTCAAGTCTTGCGGCGCACCGGCAACTAGTTCCGCGACGATTTCACGCAATACGCCGTTGCGGTCGTATCCCTTCGCGACATAGAACCACGCGAGCTCCTGCCATTTCGGCAATCTCGTCTTGAGACGTGCCGCATGCGCCCATATACGCTGGCGCGGCACATGGTTGTAGGTCGCAGGCCTTACGACAGAGCGACCTGCGTAATGCGCTTGCCGAATCTTCGTATGCCTCAACCGGGCATCGTGGAATTGGCCAGTGGCTCGCATGTCTTCCGCAAGCTGTTCCCAATACCGCAGAAAGGCGCATAGGCAGCAAGCAAGAACGATATACTGCATCAATTTTCTCCCCTGAAAGAACACGCCGTGGGGCGCATTCATGTTTGCACCCAACGAAAAAACGGCCTCCATTGAGGCCGCTTTGGAAGAATTTTGTGTGTCAAATGCTCTAAACAGCCTCAATGCTTGAAGCTGCTCGTCGGACAATATATATGCTCATTGCCTGCATGCCAAATATGCTACCATCGCCCCCATTTTACGCAAGCCTTGTCCGGGAAAAGAATGCGGCGGCGCGCCACGCGCGCCGCCCGCTGCGATGTCTGCTCACCAACTTGGAATTGCCGACGATATTGGCATGATGATGACCCCTTCCGCGCCACGCCTTATGCACTCAGTGGCCACATGATTGACGCGGCTGCAATGGACTACCGAACTCACCGATAAGAACGGCGACGATCCGGCCAAAGGAGTGACGGTCGGACTCCGGAGCGCAGGAGTGACGCCAAGCACGTCTCCCAGCCGCTCCGATGGTACGTTCATGACTAACATCACTTTGTCGCGCGCTTCCAGCACTCCGAGCAGTATGGAGCGGAATGCCAATATGCGCTCACGAGTCTTCTCGTCGCGGTACGCTTTCTTGTTGGCGATAAGTGTCGCGCTAGACTCAAGAAGTACTGCGATGATGCGGAGACTATTCGCCTGTAGAGACCTTCCTGTCTCAGAGAGGCACACGCCAAACGGATGGATGTCGGGTACTTCCGCCTCAGCCGAACCGGGCGACTTCACGACCCGCACACGGCGACCAAGCCGCTTGAAAAACGCGCGAGTGAGGCGTGGATATTCCGAAAGCACTGTGACACCATCCGGTATATCCGTACCACCCTTTGCGTTGCGGTCATTTGGTCCGAAAAGGACTACGCTAGCTTTTCCGTTTGTGCCCCTATTGTACTGAAGGTCGGCGCAAACCTTGACCCGCGCACCCGTCTCCCTGACAACATCCAAGCCAGTAATGCCTAGTTCAAACTCACCGCTCTCAACGAGCTTCGGGATACGTGAAGGCTTAACAAACGTAGCTACCGTTGGCCACGCGATACCGGAGAGCAACGATGTGTTGGAACCATCCATCATATCGAAGCAAATCCGCGCGTCCTCGAAAAGCCTCATCGTCTTTTCGCCCAAACTCTTGCCTGAAGGCAAAGCTATAGCGGTCATCTTTTATCCTCAAAGATCAGGTTGTCTTTCCGGCCGCAGAGGCCGGGGCGCATAGAGAAAGCCCCCTCGCATGAGGGGGCTGGTTTGCATTGCGAAAAATGAATGGCAACTCAACCCCCTCGGGCGACGGGAATCGGATGCCCATGCAGGCGGGCGATTGCTAGGCGATAGCCGCCCTCACGGCCCTTTAGCCATTTGGAAACGCGCGCGACGGTAGTGGAGCTAAGCCCCGTCTGACGGACGATAGAGGTGTACGGTATACGTTCTGATAGCATTTCCGCCGCCCTGAATCGCCGCGCGAACTCCGCTATCTCCTCAGTAGTCAATAGGTCGCGCAAAAATCGGCGCGCTTCATCGCGGGTCTCAAGTGCGAGTATGGCGCGCACGAGCCTGTCCTTTTCCGACGTATTCCACTTCATGTAGCCACTTTATCAAACTAAAGTATCTTGTCAAGGCCGCTATCGCCACCCACTAACTCTACGCTATAGCGCACTTTTGGCGTGTGAAGCGTATAGTTAGCAATCTCCGGCCGGAACCATGAGATGTCATCTCATGGTGGTTGGTTTGTGTGGAGGGGAAGGTTCAGATGTTTTTGGTCAATTTCAAAAGTTGTTTGTGCATGGCAGGATTGGCTGCGACGAATTCCAGCATGCCAAATCTCCACTGCTTGCCTTTCGTGTCGGTCACCTTGCATCCGGCCTCTTTGAGCATCAGATACGCAGGCGCGAAATCCCAGATGCTTCCGTTCAAGGCCACTATCCAGTCGCGCTTCCCTGCAGCGGCGTAGCAGGCGTTGTTGGCCATTGAAGCGAAGGAGCCGTACATCATGTGAGTCCCGTCGCCCTCCTTGATGAGATTCGTCAAAAAGCGCGCAGAGCGCTCGCTCATGCTGGTAGAGCCTGTGCCAAAAGAATTGGGTAGACTTTTTTCCTCCGAGCATCTCACTCTTTTCCCATTGCAGTACGTGCCTTTCCCCGCTTGTGCAAAAAAGAGTTCTTTGGTGGCCGGCATGTTTATCGCGGACAGCACTACCTCGCCGCTCCGCACGAGGCACACCATGACGCCGAATGCGGGTACGCCGCGGGCGTAATTGAGCGTGCCGTCTATCGGGTCTATGATCCAGACGTATTCCGCGCCCTCGTTTACATCTCCCCTCTCTTCAGAAATGATGCTGTGTTCGGGATACTTTTTTTGTATGCGCGAAATTATAATCTTCTCAGAGAGAATGTCCGACTTGGTCACAACATCCCAAATCCTATCCGATTTCGTGTAATGCACGCCGTCCTTGCCGAAGCGCTTCATAACGGCATCCCCCGCCTCGCGTACGACGTCCTGTATGAATTTCTCGGCTCCGCGTAGCTGACTCATGTCATTTCGCCGCGCTTTATGCTGTGTCCGCCGAATTGGTTGCGAATGGCCGAAAGCACCTTGCCGGTGTAACTTGGCTTTTTTGCCGACTGCACGCGAAATTTGAAAGATTCTTCTATCACTTTCGCGGGCACCTTGAGCTCTCGCGCCGTTTTTGCCGTCCACTCGCCCTCGCCCGTGTGCCCTACGCTTCCCGATACGCTCTTTAGGTCCTCGCCGCGCTCAGAGAAAGCCTTGCCGAGCCAGCCGACAAGGCGCGACTCAACGACACTGCCATGCTGGTAAATATCCGCGACACGCTTCAAATCCGGCTTATATTTGGATTTCTTCATGATGGCGAATCCTTCGGCGATGGCCTGCATCATTCCGTATTCAATGCCGTTGTGGACCATCTTGACGAAGTGTCCCGCGCCCGCGCCCTTGAAAAACTGGTAACCATCCGGGCTCGCGAGCGCCTTGAAAAGAGGCTCCAGCTTTTTGAAAGTGGGGGCGTCGCCTCCTATCATCAGGCATCCGCCGTTCCGTGCGCCCGAAGGCCCTCCGGAAAACCCCACGTCTATGAAAGTGACCCCGCGCTTCTCCAATTTCTTGGCGCGACCGACGTCTTCTTTATAGTAGGAATTACCTCCATCAATCACCGTATCCCCTTTTGAAAGCAGCTTCGCTATGCCGTCGCGGCCAAAGAGGACCTCGTCTACCGGAGGACGGACACCTTTCTTATTCGCACGCGCCGGAACCATGAGCCAGACCACTTTGGGGGATGACATCCGTGAGATAAGCTCCGCGGGCGAAGCGGCGGATTTCATACCCTTTCGCGCAAGCTCACGGACAGATGCATCATTGAAGTCGTAACCGCGTACGACCCAGCCCTGCTCGAGAAGATGCAGCGCGATGCCTCCGCCCATCTTACCCAAGCCTATTACGCCAATCTCTTTCTTCATGATTTGCAGAGTCTACTTGATATACGCCGCCTCCTCAAGAACTTCTCCGGTATCAGGCGTATATTTCACCAGCGGCACGTCGCCACACTCCCATGCATCTATTATAGGATCCACATATCGCCACATGGCGCGTATCTCCGGCGTGGAGATGAAAAGCGTCTGATCTCCGCGAACGCAATCCAAGAGCAGCTTGGCATACTCTTCCACATACGGCACATGCACAGATGCTTCCCGCATCATGTAATGCAGCTCGCGACGCTCGGTAGTGAAGCTGAAGCCGGGCTTTTTTGACCAGAATTCCACCAATATCTCTTCACGCGGCTCCATGCGAAAAATTACCTCGTTTTTGTGATGCGGCTGTCCGGGCGGACAGAGGCACGGAGCAGGATGTCGGAACGTCACCACTATCTCCTTGAGCGGCGGCCCGAGGCGCTTTCCGCTTTCCATGATTATGGGCACGCCCTCCCATTTCGGATGACTAAGCGTCGCACGAACCTTGAAATACGTCTCCGTATCCGAATCCGGTACTACGCCTTCTATATTGAGGTAGCCGTCGTACTGCCCGCGAAAAGTTGACCGGCGTACTTCCTCCGGCGACAGAACATGGAGCGCCTCCAATATCTCCGCGCGCCGCTTTTGTATGGCCGTCGCCTCATAGCTCTCCGGATGATCCATAGTAACGAGCGCGAGCATCTGCAGCAGGTGGTTCTGGCCCACGTCCCGAAAAGCCCCCACGCCGTCGTAGAAAGGGCCGCGCTTTTCCACGCCTATCTTCTCAAGAACGCGTACATGGATGTTGTCTATGAGGGCCTTGCCCCACGGTATCTCAAAGAGGTTGTTGGAAAAACGGAAGGTTAGGATGTTTTGTAGCATTTCTTTCGCCAAATAGTGGTCTATGCGGTACACCTGCGACTCCTCAAAAAGATTGCTCAAAAGCTCGTCCACTTCTTTCGCGGTATTGAGGTTCATGCCGAAAGGTTTCTCAACTATGATGTGCGTCCAGCCCTCGTTCGGGTCGCACGGGTCCGCGAGGCCGGAGTCGGAAAGGCTATTGAGTATGGTGTCGTAATATTCGGGCGCTACGGAGAGATAGAAAAGTTTGTTGGAGCATACTCCCCATTCCTTGTCGCACGCGTCAAACGTCTTTTTGAGTCCTTCATAGCTTGCAGGCTCCTCAAAAGTACCCTTCTGGAACGTAAAGAATGAGAGGAAGGGCTCCACCTCGCGGTCCGGTATGGATTTGGCGGCGTGCGCTTCCAAAACTCCGCGCACGTAGCCCTGAAATTCTTCGTCCGTCCAGTCGCGGCGCGAGAAACCGACCACGCGGAACATCGCCGGCAACTCGCCTGAGTTGTACAAATAAAAAAGCGCAGGGAGCACTTTCCTGCGCATTAGATCACCCGTCGCACCGAAAGCCGCGAATATGGTGGGAATGTTCCTTGAAGGCGCGGCCATGTTGCGGGTCATTATACCCTATCCAATGTAACCCTTTTTCATCGCCAACTCTGCATTAAGGATGCCGCCTCCGGCGGCGCCGCGGACGGTGTTGTGCGAGAGGCCGACGAATCTGTAATCCAAGACGGGACACTCGCGCAAGCGGCCCACGACGACGGCCATGCCCTTGTCGGCATCCCGGTCTTTTCTGGGCTGCGGCCGATTGGCTTCTTCGCGGTAGTGTATCGCCTGCTGCGGCGCCATAGGGAGGCCGAGCTTCTGCGGTTCGCCCGCGAACGAGCGCCACACTTTTATTATTTCCTTAACAGTCGGTTTTCCCGACGCTCCGGTCGGGACTCCGACCCCGCTTCGCGGGCGTCGGGGTTTGTCGCCGAATTCAAAAGAAACGGATGCTGTGTGGCCGTCGGAAATCGGGACGCGCGTGCAGGTCGCCGAGATAGCGATGTCTTCCTTCGGCACGATGACGCTACCTTCAATAGCGCCCCATATCTTGTACGGCTCAAATTGCGTCTTTTCCTCCTCTCCGCCTATATAAGGCACCATGTTGTCTATCATGTCCCAGCTTGGCACACCGGGATATCCCGCGCCCGATACCGCCTGCATGGTAGTGACTATTACACGCTTGACCTCGTAGCCCGCCTGCAGGAGCGCGTGGATGGGTGCTATGTAGCTCTGAAGAGAGCAATTGGGCTTCACGACTATAAAACCCCGCTTCCATCCTCGCGACTTTTGCTGAGCGGGAATGATATCCAAATGCTGCGCGTTTATCTCCGGAATGAGCATGGGTACGTCTTCCGTGTGGCGATGCGCGGAGGCATTGGAGAATACGGGCATACCTGCGGCGGCGTACGACTCTTCGGCTGCGCGTATGGCGTCTTTGTCGGGCATCTCAAAAGCGGAGAAGACAAACGCACATTCTTTCGCCGCGCGCTTCACGTCGGCTACGTCGCAGACGGTCAGATTAGCTACCGACTCCGGCATGCACTCCGGAAAGAACCAGCCGTTCTTGAGAGCATCTTTATACTTCTTTCCCGCAGAGCTCGGCGAAGCCGCCACATAAGAGACCTCAAACCACGGGTGGCCGGCCAAGAGCCGGACGTATTGCTGCCCTACCATGCCTGTCGCGCCCAGTATCCCGACGGGTATCTTCTTTTTCATATCACAGTTATACGTCCTTTTCGCAAAAAATCCATCCACAACACCGCTTTCCATCTCAAGCGGGGGCAGGCGCACTGTCGGCGAACCTCGCGCAGCTTTCCTCAACAACATCCCCCAGAGGACGCCCGCAGTGCTATCTGCGAACCTCGCGCA
>JANLHO010000023.1 GCA_024654485.1 Patescibacteria group bacterium
CCGAAAAGCAACGTTTTGCAGAATGTCCTCCGATGAACATCCGACAGCCCGTGTTGCCCGATTGCCCTTCTGTGCACGAGCGTGCCGTAGCCCTTGTGCTTCTCAAAGCCGTACCGCGGGTAGGAGGGGGCGAGGCCCTCCATAAGGCGGTCTCGCGAAACCTTGGCCACGATGGATGCGAGGGCGATGGCGGGGACGCTCTCGTCACCGCGTACTATGGAGCGCTGCCTCCATCTCGGCGGCGCTTCCAGTCCGGCGTCTAAAAGCACCTCCGCGCGCGCGGGCCGTATGCCAAGCTCGCCCAGCGCGGCGGCGGCGGCTCGGTGCGCGGCTTTAACGATGCCGATAGAATCAACAGCCTCCGGTGCGACGAAAGCGCACGCGTGTCGGAGGCGGCCGTGCGACGCTATGTGCTCATAGAGCAGTGAGCGCTGACGCGAGGTCAGCTTCTTGGAGTCGCGCAGACGCGGAGAGCCGCGCCGCGTAACGAGCCGGAAGATTGCTTTCCAATCCAAGTCTATTGGAAAAAGTACGGCACCCACTGCGACGGGGCCAGCAAGCGCCCCCCTCCCCGCTTCGTCTATCCCGATGACGTACTGCGACACGCATTCATAATATCAAAGAAATGAGGCCGCCCGATTGGGGCGGCCTTGCAATGCGACACTGGAAGCGCGTCAGCCTCCGCCTCCGCCGGGGGTCGTAGTGTCCGCGGGAGAGCCGTCAACAGGATTCGTTGGCGGCTCCCAGTCGGGCGAAGTTCCGAGCCTCCGCCTCTCCGCGTCCGCCACTTCCTGCACGAACCTCTCCTCCGCCTCTCTTCCGAGGCGGGCGGTGTTTTTTCTCCTCGTCATTTTTTCAATCCCTCTTGTTGACCATGCTCAGCGCACGGCAGGTTTCGTTGAGTGGCCTCCACGACCACTCTCTCACGATACACAAAAATGCGGATGAGCGCACGAGGATATCCACTTGCTATAATCCACCCATGTCCAAAGCGGATTTCATCCATCTCCATACGCACAGCCATTACTCCCTTCTGGAGGCGCTGCCCAAGGTATCGGAGCTCGTCGCCGCGGCCAAGGCCGACGGGCAGGAAGCCCTCGCCCTCACCGACAACGCCAACCTTTACGGCGCGATAGAGTTCTACAAGGAGTGCAGTAAGCAGGGTATCAAGCCGATTATCGGCGTGGATTTCCACGTGGCGCCGCGCTCGCGCACGCAGAAGGAGCATCGGGTGGACGATCAGACCTCGCGCATCGTGCTCTTGGCCAAGAACGAAACCGGATACCACAATCTCATCAAGCTCGTTTCCAAGGCGCACCTTGAAGGCTTCTACTACAAGCCGCGCATAGACCGCGAGCTTATAGAAATGCACCACGAAGGACTCATCGCGATTCTCCCCTCCTACGGCGGCGAGCACGCGCACGCCATCCGGCACGGCTCGGCCGCGCGCGCGGAGGAGGTAATGCACTGGCACAAGCGCATCTTCGGCGACGACTGCTTCGCGGAGATAACCAAGCATCCGGAGATACCGGAGCACGAGGGGCAGATGCGCGACATAGCGGCGCGCGCCAAGGGCGTCGTCATACCGCTCGTCGCGACGCACGACGTCTACTATCTAAAACCCGAAGATGCCCTCGCATGCGACCTCGTCAACAGGATACGCACCGGCGGCGTATTGGACCGCGATGTGCGCGAGGAGCCGCGCGATTTCTCCTTCAGAAGCTCGCGGGTGATGTGCGAGAGCTTTGCGGATATGCCGGACGCGCTTGAAAGCGCGCGAATGATAGCGAAGAGATGCGAGTTGGAGCTCCACTTGGGCAAAGCCATCTTCCCCACCTTCCCTATTCCCCAAGGCTCCACCGATGATGCGGAGCTCCGCGCGCTCACAGAGCAAGGGGCCTCCGAGCGCGAAATAAAGCTCACGCCGAAGCTGCGGGAGCGGATTGATTACGAGCTCAAGATAATAGCGGACAAGGGCTACGCGTCGTATTTCCTCATCGTCGCCGACCTGCTGCGGCACGCGCGCAAGGAAGGCATCCTGACCAACACGCGCGGCTCTGCCGCCGGCTCGCTGGTCTCGTACCTGTGCGGCATTACGACGGTGGACCCGATAGAGTTCAACATGCCCTTTGAACGCTTCCTCAATCCGGAGCGCCCCTCGGCCCCCGATATAGATATGGACATCGCCGACAACCGCCGCGACGAGCTGATAGCATATGCGCGCGAAAAGTACGGCAGCGACCACGTCGTACAGATAGGGACCTTCGGCACGATGATGGCGCGCGCCGCGGTGCGCGATGTCTCCCGCGCCTTGGGCCACTCGTATGGCACCGGCGACCGCATCGCGAAGCTCATCCCCTTCGGCAAGCAGGGCTTCCCCGTAACTATTCACTCCGCCCTGGAAGAGACGCCCGAGCTAGCCGAGGCCCACAAGAGCGACGCCGACGCGCGCGAGATACTGGAGCTGGCGCAGAAGATAGAGGGCAACGCGCGGCACGTGGGCGTGCATGCGGCTGGCGTCGTCATCGCGCCGTCCGATATCACGGATTTCGCGCCCATACAACACGACCCGAAAGGCGGTAAGACGATAACTCAGTACGACATGTACTCCATCGCCGATGAGTACGGAGGCGTCGGACTCCTCAAGTTTGATTTCCTGGGACTCACCAACCTCTCCATCCTGGCGAATGCCGTCGTGCGCGTCCGCGAGCGCTTGGGCGTGGACGTGGATCTGGAGAAGATACCTCTGAACGACAAAAAAGTGTACGAGATGCTCACGCGCGGCGAGACGCTCGGCGTCTTCCAGATGGCGGGGAGCGGGATGACCGCGTATCTCAAAGACCTAAAGCCCACGGTGGTGCACGACCTCAACGCCATGGTCGCGCTCTACCGCCCCGGCCCGATGGCGTTCATCCCCGAATACATAGAGCGCAAGCACAACCATTCACGCGTGCGCTATCTGGACCCGCGCATGGAAGAGATACTGAAGCCGACCTACGGCATCCTCATATATCAGGACGACGTCATGATGATAGCGGTGCAGCTCGCGGGCTACTCGTGGGGCGAGGCCGACAAATTCCGCAAGGCGATGGGGAAGAAGATACCCAAGGAAATGGCGGCGCAGAAGGAGAAACTCATAAGCGGGTGCATAGAGCACGGCATGAAGAAGGACGTCGCTCAGAAACTCTGGGAACAGATAGAGACCTTCGCCGCCTATGGTTTCAACAAAGCCCACGCGGCGAGCTACGGCAACCTCGCCTACAAGACCGCGTACATGAAAGCCAACTTCCCCATAGACTACATGGCTTCGCTTCTGACGGCGGCGGCGGGCGACGTGGACAAGATATCAGAGGTCGCGCATGAGTGCGCGCGCATGGGGCTTGAGATACTGCCGCCGAGCGTCAACGAGAGCGAGGGCACTTTTACGGTCGTACCCTCGGACGCCAAGCCTCGCAGAGGGGCGTCAGATGCGAGGCGCGGGGAAGGCGGCAACGGAGACGTACCAAAGCGTACGGCGATGGAGACGCAGGGGCCCCGCAACGACGCAGGTGATGCCCATGTGCGAGGCGCGATTAGATTTGGTTTGTACTCTATAAAAAATTTCGGAACCGGCGTCGCCGACGCCATCATCGCCGCCCGAAAAGAGAGCGGCGAATTCTCCGGCATCGCGGACTTTATCGCGCGCGTCACCGACAAGAATCTAAACAAAAAATCGCTGGAGTCGCTCATACAATCCGGTGCCTTGGATTGCCTGGCTTTGCCGGAAGGCGGGCGCGGGCAGCTCCTGGCCAACATTGACCTCCTGCTGCAATTCCACCGCGAGCACATGCAGGCGCCAAACGACCACGCTTCTCTATTTGAGCTAGCGCCGGTGCAGGCGTCGCTCACCCTGCAAGACGCCCCCGAAGCGTCTCTGGAAGAGCGCTTGCGCTCCGAAAAGGATCTCCTGGGTATGTACGTCTCCGGCCATCCGCTGGACAAGCACAAGAAAAAGTTTGCCGACCCCAAAAAGAGCATAAGGCATGCAAAGGAGAACATGGTGGGGGCGGAGTGCGTCATCGCGGGGTTCGTGGACGCCGCGCGCGTCAACACCACGAAGAGAGCCGAACGCATGGGCTTCTTCAAGCTCATGGATTTCTCAGATACGATAGAGCTGGTCGCGTTCCCGCGGGTATTCAAAGAATGCGAGGACATCATCAGGGCCGGCGCGTGCGTCGCGGTGAAAGGGCGCATCTCCGAGCGCAACGGCGAATTGAGCATGATAGTGGAGCGCGCGAAGGTTTTGTAAATTTGACACATCTTTGCTGACGTGTTACAAATCAGACTGATTGGACATTCACGCATCTGGGAGGGAAACATGCCTGGAAAACGTTTGAGAAGTCGCGTGTTCATGCCCGCCACCGCGGAGCTATACGCACTTGTCACGCACGGAACACCGTGCGACATGGAGAAAATCTCTGGGGTCCTCGAGGCCGTAGAGCTGATCATAAAAGAAGGAGATAATCTCAAGGTCAGCGGCCATGTCCTGATTCCGTACGTAGATGCAGCACTTTTCGCCATATATCCGCACAAATCGGAGGGCGACCTCGTGGAGTTAGAGGGGATTCTGGAGGAAGAACGCGACATCCTCCGGCGCCTCAAAAATGGCGAAGCGATTGCCAGCGAGGAGGCCGAGCAAGTCTTCGTCTACTGCCACGAAATGTTGTTCCAATTATCACTGGCGGAGAAAGGCCTCCCTCCGGATCGTAGGAGGCAAGAAGGTAAGTGAGGTTGGTCCTGCTGAAAATGGCGGCCCCCTTGGGTCGCCGTTTCATTTTCAGTGAACCGTACGAACCGGGTTATTGACAGCGCGTGGGTGGAGAGCTACGATGCATTGGTCAGAGATTGCTCCGGTCACCAGCCGGAGTCGGCCTGGGGCCGAGCGAAGAGCCTAATCTGACACGTGCAAGGAAAGAGTGCCCCGAGCGGAGTATAGGGGAAACTAGGTGGAACCGCGGCTTGTCCCGAGCCTGTCGAGGGATTTGATCGCCCTAGTGAGTGTACGAACTTATCGTGCGTTCACTAGGGCAATTTACATTTGCATATGA
Organism: Patescibacteria group bacterium; assembly: GCA_024654485.1. Lineage (GTDB taxonomy): Bacteria > Patescibacteriota > Minisyncoccia > Phycocordibacterales > UBA2100 > UBA10103. The sequence goes on from JANLHO010000023.1 coordinate 5,088, forward strand.
CGAAGAAACAACATTCGGACGACAAACCCGCCCAAGGCGGGTCTCGGCCCAAGTCCGATGCGCCTCGGGCGCAGGCCTTGGGCCGAGACCACAAGCAGCTCGGGCGCGAGCTGGACCTTTTCGTATTCTCCGACCTCGTCGGCAGCGGACTCCCCCTCTGGACTCCGCGCGGTACTCTCGTGAGAAACCTGCTGGATGATTTCGTATGGGAGCTGCGCAAAAAGCACGGCTATCAGAAAGTCGGCATCCCCCACATCACAAAAAGGGAGCTATACGAAACGAGCGGCCACTGGGACAAATTTAAGGACGACCTATTCCACATCACCTCGCGCGAGGGGCGCGACTTCGCCCTGAAGCCGATGAATTGTCCGCACCACATTCAGATATTCGCCCGCCGTCCGCACTCCTACCGTGAAATGCCGCAGAGATACGCGGAGACGACGATGATGTACCGCGACGAGCAGTCGGGCGAATTGAACGGACTCTCGCGCGTTCGCGCCATCACGATAGACGACGCGCACGTATTCTGCCGCGAGGAGCAGATAAAAGAAGAGTTCTCCACCATATGGGACATCATCCAGGAATTCTACGCGGCTTTCGGTTTCAAGCTGCAGGTCCGCCTCTCTTTCCATGATCCGAAGACGTCGGAAAAATACCTCGGCGGCGAAGAGCGCTGGAAGCTCGCAGAAGACACCCTGAGCGCCATCGCCAAGGAGAAGGGCGCGGAAGCGACCACGGGCATCGGGGAGGCCGCTTTCTACGGCCCCAAGCTGGATTTCATAGCGCATGATTCGCTTGGGCGCGAATGGCAGGTGGCGACTATCCAGCTGGATATGAACATGCCGGAGCGCTTTGACCTCACGTGCATCAACGAAAAGGGCGAGAAGGAGCGCGTCGTGATGGTGCACTGCGCCGTGATGGGCTCCATAGAGCGGTTCCTCTCCGTCATCCTTGAGCACATGCAGGGTTCCTTCCCTCTCTGGCTCGCGCCGGTGCAGGTGAAGGTGCTGCCGGTATCGGAAAAGCATGCCGGATACGGAAAAGAGATATCGGATGCTCTGATCGCCGAAGAGATACGCGCGGAGCTTGATGTATCAAACGAGACGCTCGGCAAAAAGATACGCAACGCCAAAAGCGAGAAGGTCCCCTACTTTCTAGTCGTCGGCGACGAGGAAGTCAAGACGAAATCAGCGACCCTAGAAGGCCGCTCCGGAAAAGTAGGCACGCTTCCCCTCGCCGATATAATCGCCAAGCTCAAAGAAGAAGTCGCCACCAAAGCCGCGTAGCGCAACTCTAGAAACAAAAACTCCCCATGGGGGAGTTTTTGTTTTCACTTTGCTTTGTCCTCCGAAGCCTTGGCGAAGGAGGAGAGCTCTGGGCGGCGGCGGTTATCTGCGTGAGATCACGATGCGGGGCGTCTCCTTTCCATCGGAGCGCTCTATCATCATCGTGTCAGTCGTCATTCCTCGCTTCGTCGCGCCGGAGAGATCTGCGAAAGAAGCCGAGGATGCGAATGCCTTGTCTATCTGCCGCGCTATCGGGGCGACTGCGCTCTGGACGGCCTTTGCAGGACTTCCCAGTGCAGCTGCCATCCGCGGTTTGCGCTGTGCCATGAAAGCACTCGCGAGGGTCAGCATACCGCCGCGGTAGTAGACCAGAAGGTATGCGCCTGCGACCGCGAAGGAGAGGAGCGAGAGCCAGTAGAGGGCGTTGCCGACGGGTCCGAGGTCAAAGCCGGTATACGGTATCTGAGAGAGCGATACGGATGAGCCGGCGACGTACGGCTGGGAGTAGCTCTGCGTCTGACAGCTATTGGAGCCGCCGGAGCCGCTCACACCCAGCGTGTAGACAGTGCTATACGAAGGGTAGACGGTCATTGAGCCGGAAGGCGCCACGCGGCCGATATTGGGCGTGATGTAGGCAGAAGTGGCGTAGCTGGAGTACCACGTGAGTGTCGCTGTGCCTCCCTGGCCGCCGTAGCTAAGCGAGATGGTGCATGTCGGTGCCGGATTGTAGCTCGGGTAGGTGTACTGCACAGGATACGTGACGGGTGCGGACGAGACCGTTTTCACCGTTGAGACGTTGGTCGTGGTGTTGCCGCTGTTGGACACAGTAGTGTTGTAGCTTCCGCTGATACTGTTGTCTACGATGCTGTTGTCCACGTAACTGTTGTCTACATAGCTGTTGTCGGCGTAGGAATTGGTTATGGTCTTAACCGTGGAGGTGTTGCAACTGCTGCCGGTGCAGGTGTTGTTGGTGGTCGTAGTGGTATTGGGGACCGGAGTATTTACTACCGGAGGATTGTAAGTGGGAGGGTTGTAGGTAGGCGGATTGTAGACAGGCGGGTTGTAGACGGGAGGTTTGGAGACGTGCGGAGTGCTCTTGTAGTGGCTGGAAGGCGCGGAAAAGGTGAAGACCTTGTCCTTTATCACCGGAGCCGAGTATGCGGAGGGCACAAATGAGTACCCCACGCCCTCAATCGTGGTCATTTCATGGCCGTATACGTCCGTAGTCGGTGCGTAGTCGGTGTATCCGAGATAGTCACTTGTGCCGCCGAGACTGTATCCGCCGTAGTCGCTTCCACCACCGAGACTGTAGCCGCCGTAGTCGGAGCCGCCGCCGAGGCTGTATCCACCATAATCGCTGCCGCCTCCAAGCGAGTAGCCGCCGTAGTCGCTTCCACCACCGAGACTGTAGCCGCCGTAGTCGGAGCCGCCGCCGAGGCTGTATCCACCATAATCGCTGCCGCCGCCGAGGGAGTAGCCGCCGTAGTCGCTGTATCCGCCGAGACTGTAGCCTCCATAATCACTATAGCCTCCAAGACTGTAGCCGCCGTAGTCGGAGCCGCCGCCGAGAGAGTAATCGCCATAGTCGCTAGTTCCTCCAAGGGAGTAGCCGCCGTAGTCGCTGTAGCCTCCTAGG
>JANLHO010000041.1 GCA_024654485.1 Patescibacteria group bacterium
GATACTGGAAGGAATCCTTGGCGCGGACGTAGTCGGCTTTCACACTCAGCACTACTGCAACAATTTCATGGACACGGTCGGTGCCGAGATAGAATCACGGATGGATCTGGGCCACTTTTCCATAACTCACAACGAACATACGTCGCTCATTCGTCCGTTCCCAATATCCATCGCGTTTCCCGGGAGCGCGGAGGGGCGCGAGAATGACGACATCGGTATTCCGGAGGCTCTCGGCATACGCAGCGCCTACATAGGTCTTGGCGTGGACAGGCTGGACTACACCAAGGGAATACTGGAGCGCTTCAAGGCGGTGGAGAGCCTTCTGGATAAACACCCCGAAATCTGCGGCAAATTCACCCTGCTGCAGATCGCTTCGCCCACGCGCGAGTCGGTGGATGCATATCGGACGTACGCTTCGCAGGTCGCGAATGAGGCCGAACGCATCAACGAGAAATTTGGCGCGCGAGGCTGGTCTCCGATAGTGCTTGAAATGCGCAGCTATTCGCATACGGAGCTCGCACCGCTGTACCAGCGCGCGGACGTATGCCTCGTGACCTCGGTGGACGACGGCATGAATCTAGTCTCCAAGGAATTTATCGCGGCGCGTTCAGACGAGTTGGGCGTCTTGGTCTTGAGCCAATTCACCGGCGCGGCGCGGCAGCTGAAGGACGCGCTCACCATTAATCCATACAGCGCCGAAGAGACTTCGGAGGCGATATACCGGGCACTCACCATGTCTCCCGCGGAGCAGCACCGTCGCATGAAGGCTTTGCGCGCGAGTGTCCGCGATTACAACATTTACCGATGGTCGGCGGAAATCATAAAGACCCTGACGCAATCAAATTAGAAGTTTTGCTAGAAGTTCGGCAGTGTCATCGGCAGCTGATCCAGAGCTGATCCGGAATACTCGACTTCAGCACATTCCGAATCCCAATACTTCATATTTTTTCTAAGTATTGGGATAGATGCCTGTCGCACTTTATACTTGGTGCTATTTCTGCTAGGTTTATGCCATTGTTCGTCGTATGAAACCACTTGCACCTGCACTGTCGGATATCCTCGGGCAGGCGCGGAGCGACTATGTGCTCATGTGTGATTTTGATGGCACGCTTGCGCCCATTGTGGCGGATCCCGAAAAAGCGCACATGACACCTCATACGCGCGCAGCGCTCAAAGCATGCGCCAAGCACATGCAAGTCGTCATCATATCGGGACGCGCGCTTTCGGATATACGTAAGCGCGTCGGTATCCCGGGAGTATGGTATGTCGGCAACCACGGGTTAGAGTGGCGTTTCGGACGGCGAGGGGGGCACATACGTCTTACACAGGATAAGGAAAGGACACTCAGCGCCACGCGACTGGCGCTTGATAAAATCGTTTCTCGGTACCCCGGCTCAATTATGGAGGACAAAATATTTACACTTAGCGTACATTTCAGGGCGGTCCCAGCGGCAAGGCGCGGAGCCTTCAAGCGCGCGGTCCAAAAAGCCGCTGCACCTTTCCGGAGTAAAGGCATTTCATCGTCCGAGGGACGGGAATACGTCTACAATGTGCGCCCGAAAGCAGGCTTTGATAAAGGCTGGGCTGCCCGCTTCGCTCTTGCGCACGTGAAGGGCAAGTCTCTTCCCATATTTATAGGCGACGACGAAACCGACGAGGACGCATTCCGCGCCCTCAAGCACAAGCGTGGGATAACCATTAGCGTAGGAAAGCGCTCAAAGAGCGCTGCGAAGTACTACGTGCCTAAACGTGAAGGTGTAGATGCAGCTCTTGTTGCGTTCGCTAAGGCTGTCGCTCAGGCTGATGTGCGCAGACGATAGAGTGCCTTGCGTATCTCCTCTACCCACACGATCGAGGTGGCCACGAGCACGATAACGCCCCAGTCGCCCGCCGCAAGAGCCGTCGTGTGCAGAAGATTTTGCAAGGGGGGCAGGTATACGGTCAGGATCTGCAGGAATACGACTATAGCCGTTGCTCCCAGCAGATATTTGTTGGAGAGAGGGTTCATGCGGAAAATAGATGCAGATTCCGAACGGCAGTTCCACGCGTTGAGCCACTGAAACACAGCGAGTACCGTCAGCGCGACCGTCCCTGCCTTGGCGGGGTCAATCGCCACGTAGTACGCAGCGTATAGGCCGAGTGCTCCCGCCGCCATCGTGGCGGCCATGAGCATCATGCGCGTGACCATCAGGGAATTGACCAGGTATTTTCTCGGGCGCTTGAATACGGAGGAAAGGAGACCTTTTTCCTTTGGCTCCATTGCGAGCGACACGTCCAAAAATCCGTCGGTCACGAAATTCAGCCAGATTATCTGCACGGGCAAAAGCAAGAGCGGCAGTCCGAGCAGGAGCGAGCCTGTTATAGCGAGCACCTCGCCAGCGGAAGTTGAGAAAAGGTAAAGTATCACTTTCTGCACGGTCTTGTAGATGCTCCGGCCCTCTTCCACGGCGGCTACAATGCTGCCGAAGTTGTCGTCAAGAAGTACCAAGTCGGCCGCTTCCTTCGCCACTTCCGTACCGGTGATGCCCATGGCAACGCCAAGGTCCGCAGCGACGAGAGAAGGCGCGTCGTTGACCCCGTCTCCCGTCATCGCGATTATCTGACCCCGCTTTTTGTAAGCGGTGATGATTCGCAATTTATGTTCGGGCGTAACCCGCGCAAATACTGACACGTCGTGCAGCGCCGCCGCGAGTCCCTCGTCGGTGAGGCCGTCTATCTCCTTCCCCGAGAGCACGCGGTCGCCGTCTTCAAAGATCCCCGCGTCTTTTGCGACCGCCCGCGCCGTTATCATGTGGTCGCCAGTTATCATCACCACCTTTATGCCGGCATCTTCCGCGCGCTTCTCCGCATCATGCACCTCCGCGCGCAGAGTATCCTGCAAGCCCAGAAATCCGGCAAAAGTCAGAGAATGCACGGTATCCGGTTGCAGAGTATGAGCCGCTCCATCATGCAGAGCTCCCGCGACGACCCGTAGCCCTTTTTCCGACATATGCGTAAACACGCGCTCAAGCTCCTCGCGGTCCTCCTTGTGAAGCTCGTGGCGTTTTCCTTCTCGCATGATGTGCGTAGAGCGTTCCAGTATCCCCTCGGGAGCGCCCGCCACGTAGAGAGTGCGGTGCGCATCGGTGCCATGCATCACAGCGTGATAGCGAAGAACATAATCAAAAGGCAACTCGGCTACTAAGGGCTCCGAACCCTCTATCGTATCGCGGTGGAACCCGGCTTTCTGGCCGAAAACGAACATTGCGGCCTCCGTCGGATCGCCGGCGACGCGCCACTTGCCGGATTCTTCCGATCGGACGGGGCGGGCATTGGAGCACAGGGCCGCTATCTTGCCGCACAGAAGGACATCGGGGCTGTTCGCGGCGTCTACTGCGACACCATCGTGCGAAATAAGGCCCTTAGGTTCATATCCGCTGCCGCCGACGTCAAAGTATGCTCCGCCCGTCCATACTCTTTGCACCGCAAGCTCGTTGCGGGTGATCGTGCCCGTCTTGTCCACTGCGATGATTCGCGCCTGTCCCAGCGCCTCCACGGCCTGAAGCTTTTTCACCAGAACATTGCGCTTTGACATCCGCGCGACGCCGGTAGCGAGTACGATAGTTATCACGATGGGGAGTCCCGCGGGCACTACGGAAACGGCAAGCGAGACTATCGTAGCGAACATCTGCCGGAAGCCGGCGCCCTCCCACAGGCCGAGCATGAAAATTATTGCGGAAACGAAAGCCACTATTACGATGATTATCCGAGAAAGATGGCGTATGTCGGCCTTTAGGGGGACCTCCGTGTCTATCGTCGCGATCTTTTCGGCGATACCACCTATCTCGGTGGCGCTCCCCGTGGAAACTACGACAGCTCGCCCGGTGCCCGCGACGACGTTGGTTCCCATGAAGACCATTCCATGCCTCTCCGCTATGGGCGTATTCTCGTGCCGGGCGGGGTGCTCCGTTTTGTGCACGGGCAGCGATTCTCCGGTGAGGGATGATTCGTCTACCTTAAGTCCGCGCGACTGTATGACGCGCGCGTCCGCGGGGACGCGCGCTCCCTCGTCCAGAATCAGGATGTCGCCTGGTACTAGCTCTGAATCCGGAAGTATGGCTTCGCTTCCGTCGCGCAGGACGGTCGCCGATGTATGCACCAGATGTCGCAGTGCCCTTAGAGAGTTCTGCGCGCGTCCTTCCTGCACTGTGCCAACGATGGCGTTGAAGAGAAGCACGGCGAAGATAATGGCCGCGTCCGCCGTTTCTCCTATGAAAAGCACGGCTGCGGCCGCGGCGAGCAGCAGGTATATGAGAGGACTCTGGAATTGGTGAAGGAAGGTGACGATAATGCTCTCGGACTTCGCTTCCGGAAGCACGTTCGCGCCGTATTCGGCGAGCCTGCTTTTTGCCTCGTCGGAACTCAACCCGTCCGCACCGGAGCGCAGGCTGTCAAGCGCCTGCCCAAGCGTCTGAGTGTGCCAGTTATTCATATTTCGTGCCCGTCCTCAAGCATGTCCAGTATTAGAGCTCCCCACGTGAAATTGTGCGCCCCGCCTCCTTCGCCCGTCTCCGGGTTGAAGTGCTCGCGGAATCCGGAACGGACGAGTAGCTCCATGCTCTTGTCGCGCAACTCGCGCGCCTCCCGCCGGAATCCGTAGCGAATCAGGCCTTGATAGATGAACCAGTGCGGCGCCATCCATATAGGTCCGCGCCACGAAAACCCCCGTTCGTATCCCTTGCTGCGGTACGAGGGCTCTTGCTTTGATACGGTACGGATGCCAAATGGCGCCTTGAAGGTGCTTGTGTTCTCCAGATGATCGCGCACGAGCGCACCCGCCTCCTCGTCGGAATAAAGGCCGGCGAAAAGCGGGGCGAAGTGCGCCCATGTCGCCACTTTGAGCTTCTTGTACTCCCACCCCGAAAGCGACCAGAATACGCCCTCTTCAAACATATGCTTGCGCATAGCTCGCTCCACGAGCGCGGCCTGCAGGTTCGCGAAATGCTCCCCGTCGGCGTGCTTTAGAAGCGAGGCTATGTGCCCGAGCTTCCGCAAATTCTCTATCAGAATAGCGTGGAAGGGCACGTCCTTCACCCAGAAGAAGTCGCGCATGCACTGCTCCGCCTCAAAACCGCATTCCCTGTTCTTGTCTATGAGCGCGGTTCTGAGAGCGAGATGTTCTTCGTAGGAGATATCTGCGGAAGCTGCGAGAGGCTCGTCAAAACGTGGAGAATTATCCTCGCCGGATTCGTCCGGATTTATTATACTTACGAGGTGGTGTCCGCGCGTGTCTCGCTTCGCAACGAGAAAACTATAGTAGGAGAGGAGCGATGGATATATGGCCTCCAGGAATTTTATGTCGGGATGGCGACGGTGTATTTCCCATACTGCATACGCGATCATCGGCGGCTGTGTAAGCGAGCTGGTACCCTCAACCCCCCACCGAAAAAGATGCAGTATGCCGGGGGTCCAATAGATAATATGCGGCACCATGCCGTTCTCAAATTGTTTTGAAAGTAGCGAGACGATCTCCGCGCGCGCCATTTGAGGATCAGATTGCGCGTATATGATCGCATGGAAGCATGAGTCCCACAGCCACTGGTAAGGGTAGTGCTCCGCGGAGGGCAGGGTATAGTGGTACGCGCCGCTGCTGCGCCTGTTGTCGGCGAGAATTTCAAGAGACTGTTTCTTCAGGGCGTTGCGGCGCGCATAATCAAACGTCATGCGCACAGCATATCAGAAGTCACAGGCAGCGCATGTAGTATAGTATTCTGGATAAAAGGGGGCTAAAGGAATGTGTAGTTGCGTAATGCGGGATTAGTGCAAGGATTGTCGGCATGGGCGAGAAAACGTTCACCGGCATCGTAGTAGGAGGAGGTAAGCGCGCCACGGCGCTCGGCTTCCCGACGGCAAATATAAAACTCGCGGACACTTCCGTGTCCGGGGTGTATGCGGCGCGTGTCGTTGTGGGCGACACGCGGCATCCGGCAGTGGCGTTTGCGGACAAAGAACGCGGGCTTCTTGAGGCGCATCTTCTGGATTTTTCCGGAGAGCTCTACGGACAGGAAGTAACCATAGTGCTGAACAAAAAGATACGGGAGGCGGAAGTGTTTACAGATGACACAAAGCTGCGCGCCGCGATAGAAAGCGACATCGCAGAAGTCGGAGATTTCTTCGTAGACTGAATATGTTCACCGGAATCATACAGGCGACATCAAGCGTTGTTTCGGTTTCGGAGCGCGGAGGCGTGAAGCGAACGCGGATACGCAAACCTACCCGCTGGAAGCTAACCAAGGGGCAGAGTGTCGCCATAGACGGTATCTGCTCCACGGTCGCGGAGCTCGGCGCGGGATGGTTTGAAGTAGAGTACATGCCGGAAACGCTCTCCAAAACGACCGCCAGGTCTCTTGCCCGCGGACACTCCGTCAACCTTGAACGCTCGCTCCGGTACGGCGATCCGATAGACGGGCACTTGACGCAGGGGCACGTTGACTCGCGCGTCCGCGTCATGGCTGTCACGAGAAATGGGAGATCGCGCGAGATCAGGGTCGCCCTGCCGCAGGTACTGGCGAAAAAAGTCGTCCGGCATGGCTCTGTCGCGCTCAACGGCGTCAGCCTGACGGTGGCGCGCGTCCGCCGCGGCGCATTTGAGGTCGCGCTCATCCCGCACACGCTCTCTCATACGAATTTGGGCGGCTTGTCGGTAGGCGATCCGGTCAACATGGAGGTAGACAGGACTGTCCTACTGGCCGACCTGTCCGACCGTGGTAAAGTAAGCCGCAATGCAAAGAAAAGAGGCCGTAAAAAGCATAAAACCTCGTGACGCGTCCGCGCTGCGCGCGGGTCTGGTGGTCGCTCGGTTCTACGGAGACATAACGAGCGCAATGGAAAAGGGCGCGCGCGAGATCCTTCGGAAGTGGTGTATACCCGAGCACAACATCAAAATCGCGCGTACCTACGGCAGCTTTGAGCTGCCGCTCGCCGCCTACCGGTTGGTCAAAAGGCACAAGCTTGATCTCGTGGTCGCGATAGGATGCATAGTAAAGGGGGAGACACGCCACGACGAGTATCTCGCACACGCGACATCGTACGGTCTGATGCGGCTTTCTCTTGAGCGCAACGTGGCGGTGGGCTTCGGCGTTATTACTGCCGACAATCTGAAGCAGGCAAAAGCACGCTCGCGCGGCAAAGCCAACAAAGGCTCCGAAGCGGCAATCGCCGCGCTTGAGGCTGCTATGCTATGAGCATGCCCCTTCGTTCGTCAGTAATGCTTTTCGGTCCCGCGTTCGTCTTTTTGGCGGCGGCGCTGTGGGCGACCGACGCGCCCTTCCGTTCGCATCTTACGCAGGGCCTCTCATCAAATTTCATCGTATTGGCGGAGCATGGGGTCTCGCTTCTCGTAGCCCTGCCGATACTGCTCATCAACTGGGCCGACTTGCGCAAACTCTCCGCGCGGGAGTGGCTCGCCGTACTCGTCATCGGGGTGGGCGGCTCGGCTCTCGCGGCGGTCGCTTTCACCGAATCTTTCCACTACGTCAACCCATCCGTATCCATCGTGCTCCAGAAGGTGCAGCCGCTGATAGCCATCGCTCTTGCGGGATGGCTTCTCGGCGAAGTGATGCATAAGAATTTCTGGCTCTGGACCATAATTGCGCTCGCGGGGGCGTACGTAGTGAGTTTTCCCGGCCTGATGCCGCAGACTTACGCCGGAGAGGCGTTCAACCCAAATTTCATCGGGGCTTCGCTCGCGCTCCTCGCGGCGCTCCTCTGGGGCGCATCCACGGTTTTCGGAAAATACGTGCTCCGCACGGTCGCGTTCCAGACACTGACATCACTTCGCTTCGTAATCGGCTTTATCTTTCTCGCGCTCCTCAATCTGTACCAGAACTCATATCCGGCGGCGGGCTCGGTGAGCGGCACGGACATACTTTTCATACTTATAGTCGCGGTGACATCGGGAGTATTCTCCCTTTTCCTCTACTACTACGGGCTGCAATTCACCAAAGCTTCCATAGCGACGATAGCCGAGCTCGGCTTCCCGCTCGCGGCCGTATTCGTCAACGCGTATTTCATCCCCGGCAACCAAGCTCCCGGCACTTGGTTCGGTCTCTACGCTATGCAGTGGCTAGGCACGATACTGCTACTATTTGCGATGCTCATGCTTTCGCGCGTAAACAGGGAAGAAGTCATGGCCGAAACACGTTCGTAATTGCACAGAGGTCAACAAAGCCCCAAAAAGCGGCTCATCCGCCAGCTGGCGGATGAGCC
>JANLHO010000042.1 GCA_024654485.1 Patescibacteria group bacterium
CCGATATTTGATCCGACGACCAAAGAGGACACCCACGACCGCTCAATCACGCCGAGGGAGATGATAGCCGAGGGGCTCCTGACGCAAGAAATCTTTGACAGCGTCAAGCAGACCGCTACGGCGCTTTTTACGCGCGGTCAGGAGCTGGCGGCAGTGCAGGGCCTTATCTTGGTTGATACGAAATACGAATTCGGCCTTGCGGACGATGGTACACTGGTGCTCATAGACGAGATACACACGCCGGATTCGTCGCGCTTCTGGCAGCTCTCCTCCTACGCGGAGCGATTTGAAAAAGGCGAAGAGCCGGAATACTTTGACAAGGAATTCTTGCGGCTGTGGTTCAAGGAAAATTCCGACCCCTACAAGGATAAGGAGCTTCCCGAAGCACCTCCGGAGATGGTGCAGGAGCTCTCGCGCCGCTACATACAAATGTACGAGCAGATAACGGGCACGAAATTCGCCTCTGGAGAAGAGCCGATAATACCGCGCATTGAGCGCAACCTAAAAGCGTATAACGTTTAGCGTAGAGAATATGGCAGACACAAACAACCATTCCCAACTGAAAGCCATCAATCCCATAGACGGGAGATACCACAGGACGACCGAGCCGCTGGCGGCGTACTTCAGCGAGTTCGCCTTGATGCACAAGCGGCTTGTCGTGGAGTGTGAGTATCTCATAGCGCTCTCCGAGGAAAGAAAGACCGGGATGCGTTCTCTGACCGAGGATGAGAAAGAATTATTGCGGCGATTGCCGGACATCTCCATAGAGGATGCGCGCATCATAAAAAGAATAGAGAAAGAAGGGTACGAGGGGATTCCCGCGACCAATCACGACGTGAAAGCCGTGGAATATTTTATTAAGTCCAAGCTTAAAGGAACCTCGCTTGAAGACGTGTCGGAATGGGTGCATTTCGCGCTCACCTCGGAAGATATCAACAGCGTCGCGCATGGGTTCGCCGTTCGGTCCGCGATTGAGAGCGTCATGCTGCCAACGCTCGCGGATGTGGAAGGGTTTCTCGTCGCGCTGAAGAGCGAGCACGCGGCGACGCCGATGCTCGCACGTACGCACGGCCAGCCCGCATCTCCCACGACCTTTGGCAAGGAAATGGCGGTCTTCGCGAAGCGGCTTGAGCGGCAGGTTGAGGCTCTAAAGAGGCGCACCATCTTGGTAAAATTCGGCGGTGCGACGGGCAATTACAGCGCGCATGCGGTAGCCATTCCCGAAGTTGACTGGCCCGCCTTCGCCGCAATATTCATTGAGAGTCTCAATACGGAGGCGAATGGCAAGGAGCATTTCGTTCGTCTCGCGCTCAACGATACGACGACGCAGATAGAGCCGCACGACACCTTCGCGGAAATGTTTGACAACCTTCGCCGCGCAAACACGATACTCACCGACCTGTCGCAGGACATGTGGCGCTACATATCCGACGGCTGGGTCGTGCAGAAGCTAAAGGAGGGGGAGGTGGGCTCCTCGGCGATGCCGCACAAGGTCAACCCGATAGATTTTGAGAATGCGGAAGGCAATTTCGGGCTTGCCAACGCGCTCTTTGAACACCTGTCTCGGAAGCTGCCCGTCTCTAGATTGCAGCGCGACCTATCCGACAGCACGGTGGAGCGCTCCATCGGAGTCGCTTTCGCATACTCGCTCATCGGCTACAAGGCGCTCCTGCGGGGCTTGGGCAACGTCGGCGTAAACCAAGAGGCGATGCTAGAGAGCCTGCAGGCGCATCCGGAAGTCATAGCCGAGGCCATACAGACCGTGCTGCGCAAGGAGGGAGTGAAGATCCCGTACGAGAAGCTAAAGAATCTAACGCGCGGCAAGAAAGTAACGATGGAAGACTTCGCCGCATTCATAGAGGGTCTGGAAGTCGCCGACGGCGTAAAGGCCCGCCTCAAAGAATTGCGCCCGGAGAACTACATCGGCCTCGCGGCGGAGATAGCCAAGGGATGACCGTCTGACAGATGTTCGTTCATTCAATGCTCGGCTTGTCTCCCTTGGCGTTATCGCCCTTCTTTTCAAGATAGGCGAGCGCGAGAGCAAGGCGATATATGAGCTTGCCCCTGTTGTCCCAATCGGCCACCACGTCTTCCCGCATCGCGCGTTCCATGGCATTTTCCAAGGATCCGATGCCCTCGTTGTCGGCTTTTCCCAAAAGGAAATTTCTCTGCTCGTCAACCTCATCCTGCCGAACTCCCAGTTCCGGCATTTGCCGGAGGACACCCTCGATGTCGTCCCTCATGCTTTCAGCGACTTCTAAAAATGCGCCAGGCTCGTCATAAGTAGTCCTACGCTCCGCGTTCGGCATGCCCCGCCGATAAAAGCCCATGGATTCTCCGGATCCCTTTGGCATATGAGTGAAGTATACAACGCCATGCGCCCTACTGCTTCAAGCCAAGCCCCGTGCGGATGAGGTACCAATTGACTGCGATGAGGAGCGCTATAAGCCCGAAAAGTACGGCGAGCGATGTAGCTAGCGGGACATCGGTGATGCCGAGGAAGCCGTAGCGGAAGCCGTTGATGAGATAGAAGAGGGGATTCACGTGGGTGACGTACTGCGCCGCCTGCGGCAGCGAGCTTATGGAGTAGAAAACGCCGCCGAGGTAGATGAGCGGAGTGAGGACGAAAGTGGGCACTATGTTGATACCGTCTATGGATTTGGCATAGATGCCGTTGACCAATCCCGCAAGCGAGAATACAAAAGCGGTAAGGACCGCAAAAAGCAAGATGACTCCCGCGCTCGCTATCGCTATGTGTAGGTTCGTGAAGAAGAGAGAAATGGCGAGGACAAGCGCGCCCACAAGAATGCCGCGTACGACGCCGCCCGAAATGAAGCCCGCTATCATTATCCACGGCGGCATCGGGGAGACGAGCTGCTCTTCTATGGAACGTGCGAAGAATTTGGACTGGAAAAAAGTGAAGGATGAATTGGTGTATGAATTGGTCACGATAGCGAGCATCACGAGGCCGGGTACGACGAACGACATATAATCCACGCCCTGCATCTCTCCTATACGCGAACCCAATACCGCTCCGAAGATAAGGAAGTAGAGGGAGGAGGTGATTATGCTCGGCAGGAAGGTCTGCCCCCAGATGCGGAACATGCGCACCACATCCTTGCGCAGCATCGTGTAGAAAGCGATCCATTTTTGGTATGTGGTCATATCGTGTGCAAGACTTTTCTCGGCATGCATTTCTGGAGTACACGATTTTTCTGCTGAAAAATCGCTCGGCTACGCCGCCGCCGCGGCGTAGAGCCTCCAGAAACGCATGCACTCAAAAAGTCTTTTGTCATATCATTTGTCGCTTTCGTTGATTAGTTGCAAAAAGACTTCCTCAAGCCGGCCGCCACGATACCCCTCGGCCGCTTGGCCCTCATCGGTATGCATTGCAAGGATATCTTTCATCGTACCGTTCCTTATTATCTCGCCATAGTTCAAGATGGCGACATGATTGGCGAGCTGCTCGGCCTCCTCCAGATAGTGGGTGGTGAGTAGGATAGTGACGCCCTCGCCGGTGAGCTTGCGAAGATAGCTCCACATGCCGCGCCGCAGCTCCACATCCACGCCGGCGGTCGGCTCGTCCAGTATCAGGAAACGCGGCTTGTGTATGAGGGCGCGGGCTATCATAAGGCGGCGCTTCATGCCGCCGGAGAGCTGCATGGCCTGACCCGTCATTTTGTCGCCAAGGCCGAGGTCGGCGAGGAGCTGCTTGGCGCGGGGGATGGCTTCGGAGCGGGGGATACCGTAGTAGCCGCCCTGATTGACGACGATGTCCAGCACCTTCTCAAACGGGTTGAAATTTATCTCCTGCCCGACGAGGCCTATCTGCGTCTTGGCTTTCTCGGTGTCTTTGTCTATGTCGTAGCCGAATACGGAGACCGTGCCTCCGGTCTTGGTGACAAGTCCCGTAACGATGCCGATGATGGTAGTCTTGCCCGCGCCGTTGGGCCCCAAGAGCGCGAAGAAATCTCCCTCGGGCACTTCAAGCGAAACGCCCTTCAGCGCGACGGTGCCGCTACCATAGGTCTTTTTGAGGTCTTTTATGACAAGTGCGGGGAATGACATACGACGAGCCTATGAGGATAGCAGCTCGCGCTGTATGAAGTCAAAGGTTTCAGATGGGTCTTTCACCGCATGCGTCGGGATGACGCCGATGACACTCTCGTCGTTGCCGCCGGGGAATAGCGCGTCGCCGATGTACAGGCACTCCTCTTTTTTCCAGCCTCTGTCCTCCATGAGTCGGGCAATGTTGCGGCCCTTGTTCTTTCCCGCAAGTATGAAATCTATGGTGGTCGTGCCGGCAGGCATCGCCTCTATGCCTATATCGCGCAACTTCTTGAGCTCGTCCGCATGGCGCGCGAGTAATCCCCGGCGCTTCGCTTGGTCGGGATCGTATGCATATTTCTTCTCGTTGCTCTCGTGAAATCCGAGCGTGCTGTATGCGAGCTGGCTGCCGCGGTTCTCAAATAAATCGGTCTTGTCTTTGACGGGCAGGCCGAGGTCGGAGGTCAGTACGTCGGCAAAAGCGCGTACGGCCTGCTCTTGCCGCGCGGAAACCGTCTCGTGCCACAGGAGTGTGCCGTCTTTGCCTACAGCGTGATTGCCTTGCTGGCTTAGCATGTAGTAATTGCCGGAATTGGGGAGAGGTATCTGCGCGCGTATTTGGTCTACCGCGCCGCCCGTTACGACGATGACATCGCGCTCGCCGCACACTCTCTCAAATATAGGCACGTGCTCGGGCAGCATCTGCGCGCGGCTCGGAGTGAGAGTGCTGTCAAGATCAAAAAATATGTGCTTTATCATGTAAAAAGACTGGGAAAGTGATAAAGGTCGGTCCTTTATATTTTATGGACGGCTCTCCCAGTAGTCGGCGGATGCGGCGGTGTATTCGGATACGCGGCGCTCGGCGGCGGCCGTGAGCTTGTTGAGCAGCTTCTCGCGCTTCTCCTCCGACCCGCCGGAATCTATAAATGCCTCCACCTCCGCTATCTGCGCGGGGTCGGATACGGTGATGCGCCTCCCCTTGGCGGCCGAGCGCAGGAGGGTAGGGCCGCCGATGTCGGTCTT
Source organism: Patescibacteria group bacterium (assembly GCA_024654485.1). Classification (GTDB taxonomy): domain Bacteria; phylum Patescibacteriota; class Minisyncoccia; order Phycocordibacterales; family UBA2100; genus UBA10103. The sequence continues at coordinate 5,071 of JANLHO010000042.1, forward strand.
TTCTATCACGCCCTCAGGCGTCGCGCCTGCGTCGGCTATCGTTTTCTCCAGAGGATAGAGCGTCACATAGACGAGGTCTATGCGGGGGACGCCCAGGCGCTCAAGCTCCGCTTGGTCCGCATCGGTCGCGAGGAGCGCGGCGTGCAGCTCGCGCGAGAGGGTTACCACGCGGTGGCCGAGTATCGGTGCGCCCACTATCTCGCTCACATCTCGGCAAGCCGCCCCGTTCTCGTTTAGATACTTCGCTGTTCCGGCGGAGCCCATGAGCGACCAGTCGTGCGCTTGCAGGAACTTCGCGAACCCTAGGAGAGGATCGTCTTTTTCGTAGGATGCCAAAAGTGCGGTCTTCATCGTAATTAGAGATCAAGGCTTTTAAGGTAGTCGCGGAAGTCGCCGTTGAGGTCGGGGTGCTTCAGGCCGAAGGCGACGACCGTTTTGAGATATTCCAGCTTGTTGCCCGTGTCGTAGTAGATGCCGTTCTTTATCTCTATGGCATGTATGTCCTGCTCTTTCAGGAGCGCGCTTATCGCGTCTATGAGCCATAGCTCGCCGTCCTTGCCGAGAGGCGTCTCGGCCAATATCTCAAAAAGGCGGGGCGGCATGATGTATGCGCCGTGCGCCGCGAGATCCGACGGCGCTTTATCCGGCGCGGGCTTTTCCACGATGCTGTTTATCTTGAACACGTTGCCCTCTATGGGGGAAACATCGGCGATGCCGTATCTGGATACTGAGTCTTTGGGGACGCGTACCGCCGAGATGTTGGGGACCTCGTGTTTCTCCCACGCTTCTATCATCTGCTTCAGGCGCGGCGGGTCGGAATGAATGAACTCGTCGCCCCAAAGTATGGCAAAGGGCTCATCTCCTATGACGCTCCGCGCGTTTAGGATGGGCGTGCCGTTGCCGTAGGGGCCTTTCTGGCGCACATATATGAAATTGGCCATGTCGGCTATCTTGAGCATCTCCGCGGCCTGCTCCTTTTTGCCCGCTTCCAGAAGGCGCTTCTCCAGCTCGTAAGGGTAATCAAAATGGTCTTCTATGGAGCGTTTGTTCCATCCGGTGACTATGACTATCTCCTCTATGCCGGAGCTTACGGCCTCCTCCACCACGTATTGGATGATGGGCTTGTCCACGATAGGGAGCATTTCCTTGGGCATCGCTTTCGTGGCGGGCAGGAAGCGCGTCCCGATGCCTGCCGCGGGTATCACGGCCTTGCGTATCTTCTGTGCCATGTCGCAATAGTACCAGTGTGCCGGAGAATCCCGAAATACGGGGCGTTTTTGGGGGAGTGGATAACGCACTGGCGCATTTGTGCCCAGAAGCCATACTTACGGCATACCACCAAGAGGTCGACCTTATCAGTCAAACTCATTAATTCTTCATGGATTCAAAAGCTTTGCACATGGTCGCGTGGATACTCGTGATCGTGGGAGGCCTCAACTGGCTTCTGGTTGGCGTACTAGGATGGGATATAGGAGCGCTCTTCGGCGGCATGGATGCTGTCATATCTAGGGCTATCTACGTCCTTGTGGGTCTCGCGGCTATTTTTGAGCTCGTGACGCACAAGAAGAGCTGCAAGAAGTGCAGCGCTTCCGCTCCGGCTCCTATGGCTTCTACGATGTAATCTCGCCGGACCTCTCCGCGGGTCTCCGGCATCGGCGCGTCAACGTGCCTTTGCCGGAGACCCTGTTTGGCTTCCGGCGCGTGCTATACACAGGCACATGGCACTGTCGCCCTCATGAGGTATACTCACGGCATACCAGCGCTAGTGGCTCGCAGGAAACATTAGCATTCATCATTTTACTATTATGGTACGTACAGCGAATCCGGCATTACTAAAGCCCCTAACCCTCTCGCCAGAGCTTGAGGCGGTGGTGGGTGCGGGTCCTTTGGCCCGCGGGCAGGTGGTCAAGAAGCTCTGGGAGTATATCAAGGCCAACAACCTGCAGAATCCGCAGAACAAGCGCAACATCTTGGCCGACGAGAAGCTCAAGGTGCTTTTCGGTGGCAAGGAAGAGGTGACGATGTTTGAGATGACGAAGCTCGTCTCTCCTCACATGAAGTAATCCGTAGAGACAGGAGACACGAACCGAGAAGCAAGAAGCAAGAAGAAGCGGCCCCGCCCAAGGCGGGGCCGCATTGCGTATCGGCGTGAAGAGCATATAGTGAATGCGGGTAGAGTCGGCAAAAGAAGAAGCCGCAAGGCGCGAGCCCGACGATCTTGCTCGCCGTGGCATATCGTCCGGGAGGTGTTGTATCAGGACAACACCGTCGCGAAAAAGCGGCCGGCCGGCGTTCAGGGGCGGCGCAAAGCCCCACGAATCCGAAGCGGTTGCGTGACGCAACCGCACAGGGTCACCCTGTTCCAACTGTTCTGAAGCCCGCGGGAGTCCTACGCCTTTCCTTTCTACTATCCCCGCGGGCTACTTTCTTTTCGCAACAACACTTTTATCCCGACGCCAAATCGGCTATACTCTTACCCATATTCCCCGGTGGCGCAATGGTAGCGCAACTCCCTGTTAAGGAGTGGGTTGTAGGTTCGAATCCTACCCGGGGAGCACGAACGAAGTGAGGGCGACCACGGGTAGGATTCGAACAGGAGGGGGTCGGGGAACCTGCCGGTTCCCCGTGGAGCCCGCCCGTACCGAACGGTATGTTCGGGCGGGGAAGGAATGGAAATCCGCCAGCCGGCGGAGTGGGCTCCCGATTTGTCTACGCTTGCGTAGCTACAAATCGCAGTACCCTTGGGGTATTTCCCAGATGTTCATATCCTACCCGGGGAGCCGCGTAAAGCGATTCGCACAGCGAATCGCCACGCGGCGAGCCCGAGAGGGCGAGCCGTGTGAAGAAAGGGCCTCATAACGAGGCCTTTTCTTTTACGCGCGTCACGTGTGAGCGAAGCGATTTTACGTGACATAATCCCATGCATGAGCTGGGTCTACGTCCTTGAGTGTCGCGAAAATAAAAGTTGGTACATCGGCAAGGGGATTGGCACCTAATCTATTGCGAAGTATATTTAGACAAGCGGGACGCGAATGGACGTGAGCGATTTCTGAAAAGCGGCTCAGGCCGCGTATTCCTGAAGAAACAACTGAGACATTATCTTGCCTGAGGGCGACCACGGGGAGGACTCAAACGCCGGAGCGGGACCCGCACAAGCTTGTGCGGGAGCGAAGCGGTGCGGAAGTCGAGGCGAGCGACGGCGAGCCGAGAGGCGAGGGAGAAACTCCTACCCGGGGAGCAGAGGTTTGCAGTAGCCACTGGATTTGCCCGCCGTCCACCGGATTGCGCGCGAGACGGTCGATTTTCCAACACACGATGCCCTGCGCCTCCCCGCGCTGGATACGCGCCATCATCTCGTTGAACACCGGACGGCCCGGCTGTTTGGCCGAGCGCTTTTCCACGAACTCCTCGGTGATCTCTAAACCCTCCCGCCGCGCGAGCGCGCGCAACTCCGACAACTGCGCCTCGATTGAGAGGACTTGCTTGTCCTCGACATCAGTGCTTTTGCGAGCGTAGAGAAAATAGTGCATAGGAGTATTATAGATCAACAATATGAGCGCGACTGAACATTTGCACGTACTTCTTCGTGAGCTTGAGCGCGAGGTAAACGCAGACAAAAAACTTGCGGTGCATACTAATAACCGTTTCAACAAGCAGTTTAGTGTACTTCTGCGCGATTGGAATTATTTGAAAATAATTGTAGAGCGCCTCGAATCAGGAGATCCGGAGAATGCGACACAGCTCGCGCTTGATCTCAAATCCCTGTATGTGTTTGGCCGCGTTTTCTCGGAGTCAGTCCTCTATATTTGCTCGTTGTTTGTGGACGACAGCATAAAAATAAAGTGGGATAAGATTGGCGATTTCGTTGTCGGAATGGAAAAAGATTTCAACGCGCAGGGAGAAAAAACAAAAAACTTTTGGACGAGCATAGGCGGCTCAATTAAGATTCTTAATAAAGCGTTTAGATATAGAAACGAAGTCTTACACGGAAAAGAGAGTAGTACCGAATGGACGTTCGCTTGGCCAGGACGATCAAACCTCGATCACGTATTCATCCAGAATGTCCCGTGGCCAGAAGACAAAGGAAAGAAAAAGGAGCAAAGGTCGCTGAACGCAAAAATGCTTATACAAATTCTTGAGAATGAAATTCCCAAGATTTTTAACTACCTAAAAATGATCAAAAATAGCTCCTAGGCATCGGTGTTTTTGCGAGCGTAGAGAAAATAGCGCATAGTGATATTGTACACCGCAGTATGCCTCGGCCACATATAATTTTTCGTCTCGTACTGGCAAAAGCGCTCTTTAAGAATGGCGTAGACTTTTGCAATACGAAAGTTGATATCTTCAGCTTCTCTCAAGGTCTTATTGCCTTACATGATGCTTTGGATAATTTTACCGGCGCAATTTCAAATCATCTCGGTATAGCTCTCCCACAAGAAAGCAAATTTCTTGCAACGCTCAATCTAATACAAGACCATGAAAGAAAAACGGACCCGAGTTTTTCATTAATGAATAGAAATGAACTCGTGCAACTCAATACAGTACGAAACAATATTAAGCACCAAGGCATCACTCCAAACATAACCCATAGCAAGGCGTTGATAGGGCCAATCGTCGCTTTTTTCCAAGAGTATTCTCGTCGGTATTTTAGTCTTGAGTGGGAGATGATTAGCCTCGCAGATCTAATAAAGGACGAGTCTGTTAGAGATTCGTTAAAAAATATCGAGCAATTAATTGGCGATGAGAAATTCAAGGACGCATTAAATGAGTTGGCCGTAGTGAAGTTTCAAGTTTTTGACGAATCACTGATGCAAATAAGATTGAACCCCCGTTATGAGCTATCTCCGCCGTCAGAGGACACAAAAAAAATTCGTCAATCAAACAATATATTCCCGCACAGTTTTGATCGGGGGTGGTTTGGCGATATCTACGACAGGGCCGACTTTCTTGAAAAAGGGATTGACCGAGACATGATGAGACAATTCGAAAGCTTAACCGCGAAGGTTGGCGTAAATAATGCGAAAGATTGGAAATACGTTTTGAGTCACGGCCACCAATGGAGAGAGCCAAACTGGACGAAGGAAATTTGTATTTTTTGTTTCGATTTTTTAGTGGACGCGATTATAAAAAACCAGAGGAGAGATTATTCCGTGAAGCAGAAGTGGGTCACGGAGCGCCATAAAATCCAGGCCTTAGATGAGATTAAAATCTATGACAAAGATCATAATCTTATATACACGATGCCCAAAGATGAAGAGAGGGACGCGCTCCTACTTGGAAGAGTTGAGGGCGAATGGGAAATCTTCGATGCCAACGACAGAATTGTCAGTTTGTATGATGACGAGGACGGCAAGAAAGAAGTCATGGGGTTTTTCGATCCCGGAGACGAAACAAAAATTAAAGTCATTAAAACGCATCAATATATTCGGAACGAAAATGGAGATTTCGTTCTCATAAAAGAATACTGACTAGGGAGTGGGTGTGCGTGCGCGCATGGGTGGGTGGGGCAAGCACGCATGGGTTCTGTGCCCCTCTCTCCCCGCCAAAAAATCCGCACCTGCATTTCTTCAAAAAATCTTCGGCTTGTATTTGCGCCCTGCATCAATAACTCTCCGGCACGGCACATCCTCTCTACGCGGCGCTTCGCGCCGCGCGCCAAAATCCCGATTCTTCGGGCTCTTCCCAACTCTGGGCTCATCTATACGAAACCGCTCGTACCTATTTTACCCTAAACCCCTAGTCGCACGCTCCGCGCGCGTGGTGGCTTTGTACGGCGTGGTACGC
>JANLHO010000043.1 GCA_024654485.1 Patescibacteria group bacterium
CATACGAAGCGCATTATAACTATCCAGAGGAAAAGGGCGGCATACGGCATGCTGCACAGTATCACGAACGCTTGCGCCATGTCCTTGATGGCTCCTATCTTGGGATCAAAGTCCGGCTCTATCTTGTTGCAGATGTCCTCAACGGCCGTGTTGATGACCTCCGCCGCGAGCACCAGACACCCGAATGAGAAAAGGATGACAAGAGTGAAGGGCGTCGCGCCAAGAAGCCACGCCAGCAGAAGGCCGGCCGTTGCGAGTGCTATCTGATACGCGAAATGCCACTCCTCGCGCCACACGATGCAGAGGCCCCTGAAGCCGTTCCGAATATCTCCTACCTTCCGGAATATCTTCATGCAAGTAAGTACTGCCCTAGAAATGGGCGATAGAAAGGGCGACGTAAATTACGGCAATGCCGAGAGCTGTCATTGCGGTCGTCCATATGGTCGGGTGTCGGTGATGGCTCTCAGGCAGAAGGTCCGATGCGCCAATGTATATGAAGAAGCCGCAGAATGCGGCCAGAATGGGAGCGAGGGCATTCTCGGGAAGTATGATAAAAAATGTTGTGATTATTCCGATGACGGGTGCCGCCGCATCCGCCAGAAGCCAGCGAAGCGCCGTAAATTTTGACATGCCGTTTTTGAGCACAAGATTTACGGTGTTGATGCCGTCCGAAAAATCGTGCGCCAGAACCGCTACGGCGATGATAATACCGAGTGCCGACGATATCTGGAACGCGAATCCGATAGCAAGGCCGTCAAGAAAGCTGTGAAAGGAAAGGGTGCCGGCCGCCAGTGCTCCGCGATGCCCGTGCCCCACTTCGTCGGCATGCGCATGCAGTATTACGACTCGGTCCAGGAAGAGGTACGCGACGAATGCGAAAGCAACGATGCTGGTTATCATGCCAATTCCGAAGTGTTCACCACCAAGCTCTATCGCCTCCGGCAGGAGCTCAAAGAACGCCACGCCGATTACGGCTCCCGCGCTGAAGCCCAATATCAGATGCAGCTGGTCGCGGAAACGCAGAGCAAAAAGGCCGCCCAGAAGCGTCGCGCAAAATGTCGCAGCAGCTATTATCAGAAGCATAATTTACCGATGTCGGGTTTACTATACCGTGCCGTGTTTTTGTCGCAATGTGCCGCAAGAGAACCCAAAAACATCCTGCGAGTGGATAAGTGGCCGGATATCCACCGATTCTGACAGGCAGAACATGCACGCGCAGCGCACATCTGGTATCCTAGCCGGATGCCAGACGAAGAATCCGGCGTGCAAAAACGTCCCGTGAGGCGCAAGCTGCGGCTCGCGGACAAACTGCTCGCCAGCCAATCCTCCGCAAACATGCTCATAATCGTGCTTATAGCCCTCTCCGGCGCGGCCTTTGCGGGTGTCGGAGCGTACGCGACGCGCCCTGTCGTCAACGTACACGCGGATGCTTCGCAGGTGGCGGCGGTATCGTATTTTTCTGAGGGCACCGTAAAAGCGTCATTTGGCTGCGCGTACGGGAAGTCCATAAGTGCCTTGTATGCGAAGGAGAGCGTGACGCTGTCGCTTTCGGACGGGCGCACGCTTACGCTTCCAAAAACCTCCGATACCACTACCGATGGGACGCATTACGCCAACCCGAACGACGGCTTTGAGTTCGTGGACAGCGGGAATTCGGCGTATATAGAAGAGCAGGGGGCGCGTACGTACGCGGATTGCGTCGCACGCTAGGCTCAATACACATCCTGCGCACTCTCTGCTATCATGGCGCAATGAGTGAGGCAGATATTCGCGCCGAGAGGGTCAAGAAGCTGCAGCTTTTGAAAGCCGCCGGCATGGAGCCATATCCGGTAGAGGCACATCGCGATATGAGTAACGCGGAGGTGCTCTCCACATTTGATGAATTGGAAAAGAGTAAAAAAAAGATACACGTCGGAGGCCGCATAATGTCGCGCCGCGGTCAGGGCGGCATAGCTTTTGCCGACATCTACGACGGCACGGCAAAGCTGCAGGCTGTGCTGCAAAAGTCGGAAATGCCGGAGGAGCTTTTTGAGCTTTTTGATGCGGCGTCGGACATCGGCGATTTCGTGGAAGTCTCCGGAACGGTTTTCAAGACCAAGAGGGGGGAGCAATCCGTACAAGTACATAAATGGCGCATGCTCGCAAAATCACTCCTGCCCATACCGAGCGAGTGGTTCGGCGTCAAGGACGAAGAGACGCGTCTGCGGGAGCGATATCTCGCAATGCTGCTTGATCCGGAGCTGCGCGCTCTCGTGGAGAGGCGAGCGAAATTCTGGCAGTCAATGCGCTCATTCCTCGCCGAGCGCGGGTTCGTTGAAATGGATACGCCGGTATTGGAAACGACGCCGGGCGGCGCGGACGCACGCCCTTTCGTCACCCACCACAATGCGCTTGATATAGACGTCTATCTGCGCATCTCGGACGAGCTTTGGCTCAAGCGGCTCCTCGTCGCCGGCTTCCCGAAGGTCTTTGAGATAGGTAGGATATTTCGCAACGAAGGTCAGTCTCGCGAGCACCTGCAGGATTACGTGCAGCTTGAGACGTACGAGGCATACAGCGATATGAAGAAGGGGAAAGAGTTCGTGAAGGAGATGTACCGTCGCGTCGCCAAGGACGTGTACGGCAAATACTCCTTTGAAATCAACGGGCACAAGGTGGACCTCGCGTCGGAGTGGCCGGAAATTGACTTCACCGAAATTCTTAAGGAGAAATTCTCAATAGACCCGCTTTCATGCACGGAGGAGGAGGCGATACAGGCCGTCCGCGACGCGAAGATAGGTCCGCCAGATGGCGGAGGGGAGGAGCTCAACCTGCCGCGCGCCGTTGACCACCTCTGGAAATCTTTGCGCAAATCCATAAGCGGTCCCGCATTTCTCGTCGGGATACCCGTATATCTTGAGCCGCTCGCGAAGCGCTCCGCAAAGGACGAGCGCATAGTGGAGCGCCTTCAGGTCCTCATGGCCGGCAGCGAAGTGGGGAAGGGCTTTAGCGAGCTAAACGATCCGCAGGATCAGCGCGGCAGATTTGAGGAGCAGCAGAAATTGCGCGAGGAGGGCGACGAAGAAGCGCAGAGGTTGGATACCGAATACGTGCGCGCGATGGAATACGGCATGCCGCCGGCCTTCGGCTTCGGCGTCTCCGAGCGTCTTTTCGCTTTTCTTGAGGACAAACCCGCGCACGAAGCGCAACTCTTCCCTCTCCTGCGGCCCAAGCCGTCGCAGGGCATATGAATCAAGCTGTATTCGGGGGCGGATGTTTTTGGTGCACGGAGGCGATATTTCAGATGCTGAAGGGCGTCACTAAGGTGGAACCGGGGTATGCGGGAGGCGATACGGAAAAACCCACATACGGACAAGTTTCCGGCGGATGCACCGGACACGCCGAGGTGATACGCGTGACGTACGACCCCTCGGTCATTTCATACGACGACCTTCTCACCGTTTTCTTCGGGACTCATGATCCGACAACGCCAAACAAGCAGGGAAATGACATAGGCACGGAATACCGCTCAATCATTCTGTACGAAAGCGAGGAGGACAAAACGGCTGCAGAGAAGAAGGCGAAAGAGATAGATGAATCACTCACAGACGGCACGAGGGTCGTCACGCAGATAGTGCCGATAGGCAGTCCGCCGGCCGGCGGATTCCATCCGGCGGAGAGTTATCATCAGAATTTCTACAAGACCAACACCTCCGCACCGTACTGCCAGGTAGTCATTGAGCCGAAGATAGAGAAGCTCCGGAAGCGCTTCGCCGAGCTGGTGAAGCAATAGTATACTGCGACGAATGGCGAAGAATACGGTCATACTAATCACGCGCGATCAGGAGGCATTTCGCAAGAAGCTTCTGGAGATGAAGTTGCCGGAGATGGATATACTAGCTCCGCATACGCCCGAGGAGATTCGCGAGCAGGCGGGAAGCGCGAACATCATGCTCGCCAATCCGCCGCTCGCGAAGGATTACATCAACGACGCGAAAGGGGTGGTCTGGATGCAGTCCACCTACGCTGGAGTGGACGCCATGAACGCCGAAGGATTGCGAAAGGATTACACTCTCACAAACGTCCGCGATGTGTTCGGCCCAGCTATGGCGGAATACGCGTTCGCGTACATTCTCGCTTTCAAAAAAGAGGTTCTGGAAAACCTGTCGTATCAGCAGCATTCAGAGTGGAAGCAACGCAAGCTCGGACTTTTGGGTGATGAGACGCTTTGCATCGTCGGCGCGGGCTCCATAGGGAAGGAGATAGCGCGTATAGCGAAAGCTTTCGGCATGCGCACAATAGGGTATCGCAGCAAGGACGAGCCGGTGGAGCATTTTGATGAGATATTTTCCGGAAAAGATCTTCATAAATGCCTCGCGCAAGGGGATTATGTCGTGAGCGTCTTGCCCAGTACAAAGCACACGGACAACCTATTTGATAAGGCCGCATTCGGCGCGATGAAGCCGACCGCGCTTTTCATGAACATTGGCCGTGGCAATGCCGTTGTAGAAGAGGATCTGTCGGTGGCCGTGAAGGAAGGGAAGATAGCGAAGGCCGTTTTGGACGTCTTCAGGGAAGAACCGCTGCCCGCCGGAAGCCCGTTGTGGTCGGCAGACAATGTCTACGTCACGCCGCATATGTCCGGATACGTATTCACCGAGCGGGAGTTTGAGATATTTGCCGAAAATTATCGCCGCTTCCGCGCCGGCGAGCCGCTTATGTACCAGGTGGATTTTGATAAAGGATACTGACCTTCATGAAGAAAAGTGATTTTGAGCTCCTGGTCGCCGAAGGGTACGAGCGGTTGCCGGAGTGGGTGCGCAGTAAGATAAAAAACGTCGCACTTCTTGTGGAGGATGAGCCGAGCACGGAAGACAGGCGTGCCGAAGGTCTCTCCGATGAAGAAACGCTGCTCGGCCTATACAAGGGAATTCCGCTCTCCGCGCGCGGGGAGGAATACGGCGTGGGCATGACACTGCCGGACACGATTACACTCTATCGGCTGCCCATTGAAGAGGCGGCCGGTGAAGAAGGGAAGGATGTGCGCGATGTGGTCGCGGAGACGATATGGCACGAATTTGCGCATCATTTTGGGATGGATGAGGGGGAAGTACGTGAAAGAGAGCACCGGAGAGGAGGCTTTTAGAGTACGAGATTTTCCTGGTGAAAAATCTCTCCGCTTCCGCACGACGGCGCGGCAGAGCCTCTAAAAGCCTCCTCTCCGGTGCTTCTCGCGCATGATATAGTGGGGTGGTTATGGCCACTTTGTCCGAAATTCTAAAGGAGCGCGGCTACGTCCACCAGTTTTCCGCCGAAAAGCTTGAAGATATCACCGACGGCCCCAAGCGCACCGTATACCTCGGGATAGACCCATCAGCCGACTCGCTCCACGTGGGCAATCTGGTCGGCCTGCTCGTATTGCGGCGTTTTCTGGAAGGCGGACACAAAATAGTCATACTCACCGGAGGCGGCACGGGCATGATAGGCGATCCGGGCGGCAAGAGCGAAGAGCGCAATCTGCTGGACGAGGAGACCATTGAGGCCAACGCCAAGGCGGTCGCGGCGCAGATACGCAAGGTTTTCGGCGGCGGCGATTTCATAGAAGAGAACAACGCCAAGTGGCTCTCGCAGCTGAAGATGCTGGATTTTCTGCGAGATGTCGGCAAGTACTTCACAGTAAACGCGATGATAAAGAAGGACATGGTGCGCGATCGCCTCAAGAAGGAGACCCCCATTTCTTTCACGGAATTCAGCTACTCGCTTCTGCAGGGATACGATTTTCTCCACCTCAACGAAGCGCACGGGTGCGACGTGCAGGTGGGCGGCTCGGACCAGTGGAGCAACATACTCGCGGGAGTTGAATTCATACGCCGAAAGTCCGAAAAAATAGTATACGCGTTCACTTGGCCGCTGGTCGTCAACAAGGCGACAGGAAAGAAATTCGGAAAAAGCGAGGAAGGCGCCGTGTGGCTTGCTCCGGAGAAGACTTCCGTCTACGAGTTCTATCAATTCTGGCTCAATACCGCGGACGACGCGGTGGAGGAATACCTTTTTAAGATGACGATGCTATCCGCCGCCGAAATATCCGCCGTTATGGAATTGCACAAGCGCGACAAGAAAGAGAGGCACGCCCAGAAGCTGCTTGCAAGGGAAGTGACGAATCTCGTGCATGGAGAGGATGAGACGATGCGCGCGGAGTCTGTCTCGCAAGTACTTTTCGGCGAGATGGACCTGACGGCGCTTGATGAAGAGGCTATTGCCGCTCTGCGCAGCTCGGCACCTTCGTGTGAAGCACGGGAGGGCGCCCTCTTGGTGGATGTGTTGGTATCCTCCGCACTTGCAAAGTCAAAGAGAGAAGCGCGTCAATTTCTTGCCGACAAGGCCATCACGCTAAACGGAGTTGTGTCGGATGAAAAGCACGCTCTGACCGCCGGGGACTTCCACAACGGTCTTGCGCTTCTGCGCCGCGGGCGGCGCAACATGTGCGTACTTGTGCTATCCTGACCGAGAGTATGAAAAAGGATACCAAGACCAGCAACATCCCTCCGCGAGTGGCGCCACGCCTTGAAGGCAAGGTAAAGAACGTCGGTATAAAGCCCAAGAAAAAGCCGAAGCAGAATAAAAAATAGAAAATAGCATCCCATAGGCTCACGAAGATAGGGACTGTTTTATACGAGGCGAATCCTGTAGAGTACTCTCGTGAAGAAATTCAAGCTCACATCCGACTACCCCGGTAGTACAGCGGAGCTGACTACGGGGCAGGTAAGCTTGCTTTCTGCGCGCGCTATATGAGTCGTTTCAAATTGCAGAGCGATTATCGTCCAGCCGGAGACCAGCCCGCGGCTATTGCCGCTTTGGAGGGCGGCCTGAAAAAGGGCAAGCGCCATCAGACGCTACTTGGTGTAACCGGCTCCGGTAAGACATTTACGGTCGCGAATCTGATACAGAAATGGCAAAAGCCCACACTGGTCATCGCGCACAACAAGACACTCGCCGCGCAGCTTGCTTCCGAGTACCGTAACTTTTTTCCGGACAATGCGGTGCAGTATTTCGTCTCGTACTACGATTATTACCAGCCGGAAGCGTACGTTCCCGTCAGCGACACCTACATAGAAAAGGAAGCGCAGATAAACGAGGACATTGAGCGGCTGCGTCATGCGGCGACTCAGGCGCTGCTAACTCGCTCTGATGTCATCGTGGTCGCATCCGTTTCCTGCATTTACGGGCTCGGAAGCCCCGTGGAATACCAGAAGGTCAATCTAAAGCTTACGCGCGGCGAGGCAATGACGCGCGCCGCCCTCACGCGCAAGCTCATCGGAATCTATTTTGAGAGGGTGGCGGGCGACTTATCTCCGGGGACATTCCGCGCGCTCGGCTCATACGTGGAGATAATGCCCGCCGGCGAGCGTGTCATATACCGCGTTGACCTAGCGGGCGGCAAAGTTACCAAGATAGAGGAGATAGAAGCTACGACGCGCGAAATGGGGCAAAAGCACGATGCGATATTCATTTTCCCCGCGCGTCAGTACGTGACACCGCAAGGCGTCCGCGATACCGCGCTCGCCGACATACAGGCCGAGCTTGCCGAGCAGCTCAAGATGTTTGCCGCAGAGGGAAAGCTTCTGGAGGCCGAACGCCTCAAGCGACGCACGCGGCAGGACATCGCGATGATACGAGAATTCGGCTACTGCAACGGCATAGAGAATTACTCGCGGCATTTTGACCGCAGGAAGTCGGGAGAGCCGCCTTACACGCTTCTGGATTATTTTCCGCACAAGCCGGACGGCACTCCGGACTTCCTGACGGTGATAGACGAGTCGCACGTGACGATACCGCAGATAGGAGGGATGCACGCGGGAGACAGGGCGCGGAAAAATACGCTTGTTGAGCACGGCTTCCGACTGCCGAGCGCGGTGGATAACCGACCGCTCACTTTTGACGAGTTTCAGGCGCGCATCGGTCAGACCGTGTATACCACCGCTACTCCCGCGGCCTTTGAGCTTGAGAGAAGCGGAGAGCCGGTGCAGCAGGTCATACGCCCCACCGGATTGGTGGATCCGGAGATAGTCGTGCGGCCTATTACAGGCGGGCAGGCCCCCACACCTTTCGTGGCGAAGGCGTCTCTGAAAGACGCCGCGCAAAGCGCATCGCCGCGAAAGGTGTGGGGGCAGGTGAAAGATTTTATCGCGGAGGCGGAGGAGGTGACTAAGAGTGGCGCGCGCTCAATGGTTACGGTCCTTACCAAGAAAATGGCGGAAGACCTTACACAGTTTCTCATAGAGCGCGGAATAAAAGCGCGGTATGTGCACAGCGATGTGCCGACCATAGAGCGAATAGAGATACTCACGGATTTTCGCAAAGGCACATTTGACGTCCTCGTGGGTGTCAACCTACTGCGCGAGGGTCTTGACCTGCCGGAGGTAGAGCTTGTCGGCATTCTGGACGCCGACAAGGAGGGATTCTTACGCAGCGACACCGCGCTTATCCAGACGATAGGCCGCGCGGCGCGCAACGTTCGCGGCAGGGTCCTCCTATATGCCGACAACATGACCGGCTCCATGGAGCGTGCCATCGGAGAGACGAATCGTAGGCGCGAGATACAGGTTGCGTACAACAAGAAGCACAAAATCACGCCCAAGACGATAGAGAAGCGCATACACGATATTACGGGCGGCATAGAGCGTGCCCGCAAACGCGCCGTATCGGAGCTCGCGAGGATGGACGAATCGGCCTTTTCAGGCGACACGAAGAAGATAATCCGCGACAAGCGCCGTCAGATGCACGAAGCGGCAGACAGGCTTGATTTTGAGACCGCGGCCCTAATCCGCGACGAGATCCAAGTATTGGAAAAGGAGCAAAGGAAAGTAGCGTAAACTTATCTATATGGACATCCGCGAAAACGTACCGCTTGCGCCGCTGACGACCTTCGGCATAGGGGGAGTTGCGCGGCACTTCGCGGAGGCGAGGACGGAGGCGGACATCCTGAAAGCCCTTGAGTGGGCGCGCGCCAAGGGAGTACCGGCCATTATGCTTTCCGGAGGCAGCAATGTCCTCGTGCCGGACGCGGGATTGGATGCGCTCGTTATACATGTCGCGGAAGGGAAGAGCGCCCTTATAGATGATGATCTCGTTGCCGACGCGGGCTGCGACCTGCTTTCCCTCATCCGCTCCTGCGCCGAAAGCGGTGTGGGCGGCTGGGAAAAATTAGCAGGGATACCCGGCTCCATCGGGGGAGCCGTGCGCGGCAATGCCGGCGCTTTCGGCACGGAGATAAAAGACGTGACGATAAAAGTGCGCGCGCTCAACGGAGAGACGGGCGAAGTGCGAGAATTCAAAAACGCCGAGTGCGATTTCTCCTACCGCCACAGCTTCTTCAAGGACAATCCGGAGTGGATAATCACCAAAGTTACCGTCTCGCTGCGGCCGACCGACGAGGCTGCGAGCAGGCACCTCATAGACGAGACCATAGCGGAGCGCGAGAGGCGTCACTTGCAAAATGTCAGAGCAGCGGGCAGCTTCTTCATGAATCCCGTTTCTCCGCCGGAAGTTATCGCCATGTTTGAAAAGGAGAAGGGTGTCAAATCTCGCGGAGGTCGGGTCCCTGCCGGCTGGCTCATAGAAAAAGCAGGCATGAAAGGCGCCAAGGTCGGCGGGGCGATAGCCTCTCTCCAGCACCCGAACTACATAGTCAACACAGGCGGCGCGACCGCGCAGGATGTGGACGAGCTTGCAAAGCGCATAAAAGAGCAGGTCCTCACCCGTTTCGGAGTTGAGCTTACAGAGGAGGCGGCATTGCTTTAGCGGTAGTCGCCACCCGCGCCTTCTGATATAGTGCCCCGTATCCCGCGAAGAGGGCGGGCAAAGCAACCCCTAGCGCTGTCGCGGGGGTCGGGTTCGTTTACTAGCACCACCCTTAGTAAAAGAATCCATATTCCTAAGACTTCACGGTCGTGAACACTTGGGAATATACCAAATCACGACACAAAAGTGATACCGAATGATCAGACGAAGAGATAACATCGCATATGGAAGATAAAATAATAATAAAAGGGGCGAAGACCCACAACCTGAAGAACATATCGGTGGAGATGCCGCGCAACAAGCTTGTGGTATTCACGGGGCTTTCGGGCAGCGGCAAGTCGTCGCTTGCCTTTGATACGATATTCGCGGAAGGACAGCGCAAGTACGTTGAATCACTCTCGGCCTACGCGCGGCAATTTTTGCGACAGATGCAGAAGCCAGATGTGGAGGAAATAACAGGACTCTCTCCGGCGATATCCATAGACCAAAAGAGCCGCTCCAACAACCCGCGCTCCACGGTGGCGACCATCACCGAGATATACGATTATCTGCGCGTATTGTACGCGCGCATCGGACATGCGCATTGTCCGGAGTGTGGCAGAGAGGTACGGAAGCTCTCCAACGAGGAGATACTGGAGTCCGTACTTGCGATGGTTGACAAGGCGCGTAAAAACAAGAGTTCGCCCTCCTACGCCAAGGCTTCAAAGGATTCCACCCGAAAGCTTACCGCAGGCGTATCCGACGCCAAGGTTAGGATATCGTCTCCAGTGGTAGTCGGGAGAAAGGGGGAATACTATCAGCTGCTGTACGACATGCTCAACAAGGGGTATGAGAAAGCCGTGATAGACGGCAAAGAAGTATCCTTGCGCTCGCGTATAGAGCTAAAAAAACATTTTAAGCACGATATAGATATAATAGTGGACGAGATTTTCCTGAGCGAATTCAAGAATGACCCGAAGGGCGCGCGCGAGCGCGCATCGGAGGCCATAGAGCGGGCGTTGCACGAGAGCGACGGGCTGGTCAAGATAGTGCCGCCGGACTCGTCCGAGAGCCGCGTCGTCTCCGCGAAATTCATGTGCCCGTACGACGGCTTCTCTTTTCCGGAGGTGGAGCCGAGGCTTTTTTCATTCAACTCGCCCTACGGCGCCTGCCCCGAATGCAAGGGCCTCGGCACCAAGTATTTTTTCGGTGATGAAGCGTGCGACGTATGTCAGGGCAAACGCCTACGGCCGGAAGCCCTCAACGTCTTTCTGGGCCCTGTAAAGCCGCCTACGGTCGGCCACGGGGCGGGACCCGCGAGCGGGACGAACATCGTGCAGCTCTCATCGCTCTCCATAGAGGATGCGCAGCGTTTCTTTGACACTCTGAAGCTCACGAAGAAGGAGCAGGACATCTCAAAAGCCGTCATCAAGGAGATAACGAGCCGCCTTAAATTTATGCTTGATGTCGGTATCAACTACCTGACGCTGGACAGGAAAGCCAATACGCTATCCGGCGGGGAGGCGCAGCGCATACGGCTTGCCTCGCAGCTCGGCAGCGGCTTGGTGGGCGCACTGTACGTCTTGGATGAGCCGACCATCGGCCTCCACCAGCGCGACAACGACAAGCTTATCAATACGCTCAAGCACCTGCGCGACCTCGGCAACACCGTGCTCGTGGTGGAGCACGACGAAGACACGATATTCGCTTCCGACTACCTCATTGATCTGGGGCCTGGCGCAGGCGTGCACGGGGGAGAGATAGTGGAATCGGGCTGGCTTGAGGATCTACTTACCGCTAAGACCAACAAATCGGGCTCGCGCACTCTCGCGTATCTGCGGGGAGAGGAAAAGATAGATATACCGGAAAAGCGCCGCACTTCGGACCGCGGCAATATAAAGATACGCGGCGCGAAGAAATTCAACATAAAAAATCTCAACATAGACGTGCCGCTCGCGAAATTCGTCGCAGTTTCCGGCGTCTCAGGCTCGGGCAAGTCCACTTTTCTTTACGAGATATTGCACCGCAATTTGCAGGCGCGTTTTGACAAACGCTACAGGAGCGCCAAGACTTACAACGCGAAGGAATTTTCCGGCACGGAGTATCTTGCGCGCTCCATACTTATAGACCAGTCCGCTATCGGGCGCACACCGCGCTCCAATCCGGCGACGTACACGGGAGCATGGACACATGTGCGCGACCTGTTTGCGATGACAGATGAGGCCAAAGCGCGCGGCTGGGGGCCGGGCCGCTTTTCATTCAACGTGAAAGGCGGTCGGTGCGAGGCGTGCCAAGGCAACGGGCTTGTCGCCGTGGAGATGCACTTCCTGCCGACAGTCTATGTGACCTGCGACGTATGCAACGGAAAACGCTTCATGAAGGAGACTCTGGAGGTGAAGATTAAGGGAAATCAGAAGCCCCGACGCCCCGACAAGTCGGGTGTCGGGGTCCCGACTTCCGCCAGAGGCGGAACGTCGGGAAAGAACATCCACGACGTACTTTCCATGACGGTAGAGGAGGCACAGGCATTTTTTGAAGACATACCGGCCATCAGCGACAGGATGCGGACATTGATAGATGTCGGACTCGGATATCTTGAGCTGGGACAGAGCGCGACGACACTCTCCGGTGGGGAAGCGCAGCGCGTGAAAATAGCCTCCGAATTGTACCGTCCCCTGACCAGCAAGACCGTTTATCTGCTGGACGAGCCGACCGTGGGGCTGCACTACGACGACGTGGCGAAGCTCATCAATATCCTCAGGAAGCTCATTGAGCGAGGGAACAGCGTTATCATCATTGAGCACAATCTGGATGTCCTGAAATGCGCCGACTACATAATAGACATGGGGCCGCAGGGCGGCGAAGGCGGGGGGCAGGTAGTGGCGAGAGGTACGCCGGAAGAAGTCTCAAAGACCGAAGGTTCCCACACCGGATATTATCTGAAGCGTATGTTGAAGAAATCCCGATGAGGTGATACAACAGTGCGAGTTTGTTGTATTAGCTTTTGTTGCATGAGTGCCCCGGACATGTTCGCCGCGTTGATTGGCGAGGCGTACCGGGGCTTTTAATTTTCGCGATACTCGCTCCACGCTCTCGCTTTCAGGCCGCGGCCCTTGGTTTCCGCAAGGGCCGTTACGAACGCTTCCGCAAGTTGCCTGTTCGTGATGAGCGGGATATTCATGTCCACCGCCTTGCGGCGAATGAAGAAACCGTCGGTATTTTCGCGCTGATACGCCCTTGTGGGCACATTGATTATCAGGCTGAAAGCTCCGCTTTCCATCATGTGGGAGATGTTGGGCTCTTTCTCCGTGCTCACTTTGTAAACATGCTCGCATTCTATGCCGTTACCTCGGAGATATTCCGCCGTGTGCTCGGTCGCGTAGAGCTTGTAGCCCATGTCGGAGAGTATCCGGATAGAGGGAAGCAATTTCACCTTGTTCTCCTCCTTGCCAAGACTCACGAGGATGCCGCCGACCGCTTTGTACGCACGCGCGCTAGGGGAGCCGCTCTTGCGCGGCTTTCTTGGCAATCGGAATCCGGCGGCCATCATTGAGGCGAGGAGTGCTTCCGCATACGAATCGCCGAAAGCCGCGACTTCGCCCGTGGAGGCCATCTCCACGCTCGCATACGGGTCTGCGCCCTTGATGCGTCCGTATGAAAATTGCGGCGATTTGACTGCGACGCAATCAAGCTCCACGGTACGGTACGAATCCCGCACATCTTCCCCGAGCAGCGCGCGCGTGGCTATGTCTATGAAATTGTAGCCGGTGACCTTGGAGACGAAGGGGAACGAGCGCGATGCACGGACGTTGCATTCTATGACCATGAGGTGATTGTCTTTGGCGAGGAATTGGATGTTGAAAGGCCCCGTTATTTTGAGCGATTTGATGATGCCGCGCGTTATGTTCTTCGCGCGTCGGATGGTCTCCAGATACGTGCGTTGCGGCGGCAGGACGACGGTCGCGTCGCCCGAGTGCGTGCCGGCATTCTCTATGTGTTCGCTAATCGCATAGATAGCCAGCTTGCCCTTGCATGCCACGCCGTCTATCTCTATTTCGCGCGCGTTCTCAACGAACTTTGATATGACGACCGGATGGTCGGACGAGACGTCCGCGGCGCGCTTGAGGAAGCCTATGAGAGATTTCTCGTCATGCGCGACGCGCATCGCCGAGCCGGAGAGGACGTATGAGGGGCGTATGAGCACGGGGTAGCCCATGCGCGCGGCCTCTTTGGCGGCGGCACGCGGCGTCGTTACTTCCGTCCACTCCGGCTGATCCACGCCGAGCTTATCAAGCAGCTTGGAGAAGGTGTGCCTGTCCTCGGCCCTGTCTATGTCGGCCGGGTCTGTCCCGAGGACGCGGATACCCGCGCGCTTCAAGGGAAGCGCCAGGTTGTTGGGTATCTGGCCGCCGGTGGACACCACGACGCCTTTTGGCTTCTCAAAGTCCACGATGTCCAGCACGCGCTCCAGAGACAACTCATCAAAATACAGGCGGTCAGACACGTCGTAGTCGGTAGAGACGGTCTCTGGATTGGAGTTGAGCATGATGGTACCGAATCCTTTGACTTTGAGCGTTCGCAGTGCCTGTACGCATGACCAATCAAATTCCACCGAAGAGCCGATAGAATACGGTCCGCTGCCCAAGACCATCATCTGCTTCTTGGCTCCCCCTGTCTTTGCGTCGGGGCCCGGTGAGATGTCGTGCTCGCTGCCGTGGTAGGTGAGGTAGAGATAGTTGGTCTTGGCGGGGAACTCACCGGCCAGCGTGTCTATTTGTTTGATAACCGGAGTGACGTGCATGCGCAGACGCAGCGCGCGCACGCGCTCCGCGCTCGTCTTCTTTATCACGCCTATCTGCGCGTCGGAGAATCCGAGACGCTTGGCATCGCGAAGCACCTCGGCGCCCAGCTTTGAAGCGCGCAGCTTCTTCTCAAAGCGTATGACGCGCCGCATGCCCTCAAGGAACCACGGATCTATACCGGACAGCGCATGTATCTTCTTTACGGAATTGCCGGCGCGCATCGCATCCGCGAGAGCGAAGACGCGCCGCATCGTCGGTTTCTCTATCTCGCCGACGTAGTCGGGGACACGGAAGTTGCCGCTACGGTGCGCAGTGAATCCGTCGGCGCCTATGTTTAGCATGCGGATGGCCTTTTGCAGTACTTCCTCAAAGCTCCTGCCTATCGCCATCACTTCTCCGACGCTTTTCATTTCCGTACCTATCTCGCTCGCCGCGCGCTCAAATTTGGCGAGGTCCCATCGCGGCATTTTGAGTACGATGTAGTCCAGCGCCGGCTCAAAACACGCGGACGTAACGCCTGTGACGGAATTGCGCAGCTCGGTAAGCGCGTGGCCAAGCGATAGCTTTGCCGCTACATAGGCGAGAGGGTATCCCGTGGCCTTGGAGGCGAGTGCCGAGGAGCGTGAAAGGCGCGCGTTGACCTCTATGACGCGGTACTCCGCTCCGCCAGCCGGCGGATTCGGATCCAGCGCGTACTGGATGTTGCACTCTCCCACGACGCCGAGGTGCCGCACGGTGCGGATGGCTATCTCGCGCAGCCGATGGTACTCGTCGTTGGAGAGCGTCTGGGATGGTGCGACGACCATGCTCTCTCCCGTGTGTATACCCATAGGGTCTATGTTCTCCATGTTGCAGACGGTGATGC
>JANLHO010000010.1 GCA_024654485.1 Patescibacteria group bacterium
CCTTGGTCCACGGGCGGCCGGCGTTGGGATATTTATGGCGAAGCGCGCTCAGCTTTCCGCCTCCCGCCACCGCGGAGCCGGACGCGCGGGATTCCGCCCTGCGGCGCTCGCCGCCTGACGGCGGCTTCGGACAAGGTCCTCGTTCGGAATCCCGCGCGTCCGGCTCCGCGGTGGCGGGAGGCGGAAAGCTGAGCGCGCTTCGCCATAAATATCCCAACGCCGGCCGCCCGTGGACCAAGGAATACGACGACGTCCTTGAGAAGCTCTTCCGCGAGAAAGTGTCCGCCGCCGACATCGCAACGGAGCTGGGCCGGAAGCCATCGGCCATCCGCTCCCGACTCATGCACCTCGGCCTCATCCCCAACCCTTGGGCGAAGGGGAAAGCGCGGAGGAAGTCCTGAACTGCGTTTTCATGCCGCAAATGCTATAGTTTTCGCATGTCGGACGTGCAGAGATCGGATATCGCTTGGCGCGAAGAGGAAATACTGAAATTCTGGAACGAGCACGGTATCTTCAAGAAATCGCTCCAGAAGGGAGGCAAGCCATATGTTTTCTACGACGGACCGCCTTTTGCCACGGGGCTTCCGCATTACGGGCACATCGTCGCTTCCGTCATCAAGGACGCCGTGCCGCGCTACTTCACCATGCGCGGCTATCACGTGCCGCGAGTGTGGGGGTGGGATTGCCACGGCCTCCCGATAGAGAACATCGTGGAAAAAGAGCTCGGCTTTAAGCACAAGAAAGACATAGTCCAGTACGGCGTCGCCAAATTCAACGAACGATGCCGCGAGCAGGTCCTGACTTATGCATCCGAGTGGGAGAAGATAATCCCGCGCATCGGACGCTGGGCCGACATGGAACACGCATACCGCACGATGGATAAACCCTTCATGGAGAGCGTGTGGTGGGTATTCAAGCAGCTGTGGGACAAGGGATTGGTCTACGAGGATTACCGCTCAATGCACGTCTGCCCGCGCTGCGAGACGACGCTATCCCAGCAGGAGGTCTCCGAAGGATACAAAGACGTGAAAGATATCGCGGTGACGGCGAAGTTCAAAGTGAAGAATCCGGAGAAGATAGGATTGAGCGGTGATGTCTACATGCTCGCGTGGACCACGACGCCGTGGACCTTGCCCGGAAATGTCGCACTGGCCGTCGGCATGAGCATTGAATATACCGATATATCGGTAGGCTCAGAGCACATCATAGTGGCGAGCAATTATGCTCAAAAAATAGATGGCACGATAGGGAAGAGAATGAAGGGCACGGACTTAGTCGGACTGGAATACGAACCGCCGTTTGACTACTACATAAACGACAAGAATCTCAAAAATCGCGAGAACGGGTGGAAAGTGTATGCGGCTGATTTCGTGACGACCGATACGGGCACCGGCATCGCGCATGAGGCGCCAGCATTCGGTGCCGACGACTGGGCGCTCCTAAAAAAGGAGAATCTTCCTTTCGTGCAGCACGTCAATATGGACGGCTCATTCAAGCCGGAGGTAAAAGATGGACTCGGCGGCATGGAAGTAAAGCCGAAAGGCGAGGACAATGTACGCCTCGCCGCTGACATTGCCGTCCTCAAATATTTGAAAGTGAACAATCTGTTGTTCGGCGACAAAGAAAACATCACACACCCGTATCCGCATTGCTGGCGGTGCGATTCGCCGCTTCTCAATTACGCGACGTCGTCGTGGTTCGTCAAAATAGAGGCGCAAAAAGGCGAAATCCTCAAAAATGCGCGTCCGATAAGCTGGTCGCCCGCGCATATCAAAGAGGGCAGGTGGGGGAAATGGCTTGAAGGCGCGCGCGACTGGTCTATCTCGCGTCAGCGTTTCTGGGCTAGCGTCATACCGCTGTGGCAATGTCAGAAAACAGCGAACAGCGAACAGCGAACAGCCGTAGGGTGCGGGAATGTGCGAGTGTTTGGGTCTACATCAGAGCTTGAAGAGGCTAGCGGCCGGAAGGTTGAGGATCTGCATAAACATATAGTTGATGAGATAACGTTCTCCTGCGAAAAGTGCGGCGGGACTATGCACCGCATACCGGATGTCTTGGACACGTGGTTTGACTCCGGCTCCATGCCGTATGGAGAGCGCCACTATCCTTTTGAAAAAAAAGAGGAGTTTGACCGGACTTTCCCCGCGCAATTCATCGCCGAGGGATTAGACCAGACGCGAGCGTGGTTCTACTACCTGCACATCCTCGCCACGTCTCTTTTCGGTAAGGAGGCGTTCCAGAACGTCATCGTCAACGGCATCGTCCTCGCGGAAGACGGCAAGAAGATGTCCAAGAGGCTCCAGAACTACCCCGACCCGATGGAGGTGGTGGAGAAGCACGGCGCGGACGCGCTGCGCTACTATCTGCTCTCCTCGCCTGTGATGCAGGCGGAGAACCTCGCTTTTTCCGAGAAAGGCGTGGACGAGGTCGCCAAGAAAAATATCGGGCGTCTTGCCAATGTGCTCGCTTTTTATCAGCTCTACGCGGATCCCGTAAAAGCTGACGCTCACGGGATGGGTAGCACGCCGCGCGATTGGAAGAGCGAGCACATCCTGGACCGATGGATACTCGCGCGGCTGGACGAGCTAATCCGTGAGGCGACGCGGGGCTTTGAGGCGTATAAGCTGGATGCGGCGACGCGCCCAATCGCGGGGTTCATAGACGACCTGTCGGTATGGTATTTGCGCCGCTCACGCGACAGGTTCAAAGAGGAGGGAGCGGACAAGGTCGCGGCGCTGGCGACTCTGCGCTACGTCCTGCACCGTCTCTCGCTCGTAATGGCGCCCTCCATGCCATTCTTCGCGGAGCATCTCTTCCAAGCGGTGCGCGAGGGCGAAGATGAGGAGAGCGTGCACTTGGCCGCGTGGCCGGAGGCGCGCGCGACAGCGAATTTCATCCAGAGGATACTCGGGCGTGGCGGGGAAGAACAGAAGCTTCTGCGCGCCATGCAAGCTGCTCGCCGCATCGTAAGTCAGGCCCTTGAAGAGCGCGACAAAGCGGGCATCAAGGTGCGGCAGCCTCTGCAGAAGCTAACAGTGAACAGTGAACAGTTAACAGAGGAATTCCTAGGATTGATAAAAGACGAAGTGAACGTCAAAAGTATCGTGGTAGGGAGGGAGCTTTCTCTTGACATTACGCTCACCGATAAATTGCGCGAAGAGGGCGTCGTCCGCGACGCCATCCGCACCGTGCAGGCCGCGCGCAAAGCCGCCAAGCTCAATCCGAAAGACCACGCCACGCTCGCTGTTGATTTCAGCGACTTGGACGCGGCGGTCATCAAGCGCAATCTTGAGCATATCCAGAAAGAGACCAACACTTCCATCAAATTTTCCTAAACGCTAAACGCTATTCGCTAGCCGCTTCTCCCATGTACCAGAAATACAACACAGAAGCGCTTGTGCTCGGCTCGCGCGAGCGAGGAGAGAGCGACAGAGTGCTCGCACTCTATACTCGCGATTTCGGACTCGTGCGCGCGCGGGCAAGCGCGGTGCGCAAGGAGCGCTCCAAAATGCGATACGCCCTTCAGCACTATGCCCACGCGCGGGTTTCACTCGTGCGCGGCAAACGAGGATGGCGAGCCGGCGGCGCTTCCTCAATACGAAGCGCGCGTGGAGACACGGGAAGAATCGCGATATTCGCGCGCATCTCTGAGCTGACGATGCGCCTAGTCCGCGGCGAGGAGGACAACATGTATCTTTTTGACGCTCTTTCCAACGCGCACGAGGCCCTCTTCGGCGAAGAGAGTGCGGAGGCAGTTCCCACTGTCGTGGAGATAGTATGCGTCGCACGCGTCCTATACGCTCTCGGCTACATTTCTACGGAGGCCTTGCAAACAACATTGTTCGCCCACACCGGCTACGCGGGCGAGCACCTCACCGAAGCGGGCAAGCTGCACGACGAGCTACTCGCCTCCATCAATCGCGCAATCTCCGAGGCGCAGCTATAGTCTCGTTGCATACGGCAGAGATAAAGGATAGGCTCATATGTATGGTCACTGTCTCAGTATTGAAGAGCGCATCACAAGAGACGTATGCGGATATCCGAGTACTTCTGGCGGAGCTTCGCGGCGAGGCAAAAAGCCGCGGCACGCTCGCGCAGCTCAAGAAAATGGTCGCCGACAAGAACACCACGATTATCGTCGCAAAAGACGGCAGGCGCATAGTCGGGGTAGCGCTGCTTTTCACGGTGCAAAAGCTCGGTAGGAACTTCGGGCTCGTGGAGGATGTCGTTGTTTCAAGCGAGTATCGCGGGCAGGGCTTGGGCAAGAGACTGATGCGTGCCGTCATAGCCGCAGGCCGCAAGCGCAAGCTCTCCTACCTTTTCCTTACGAGCAAGCCGGCACGCGTCAGCGCGAACATGCTTTACAAGAAACTGGGGTTTGAGCTGGTGAAAACCAATCCCTACCGCATGCGATTGTAGAGTGCGTGATATTATTTAGCGGATGCCTCCGGAGAATTCCGAACACGATCAAGAGAAAGTAGAGCGCCTGCGACGCGCGATGTATTCGCGCGCGCTTTCCGACAAACTGGGAGCGAGATCCCGCCGCGATCTGGATTCGGGTGAGGCGGTGGTCCCCGATGATTTTCGCAATCCGGAGCCGGGTGCCGCTCCTGCGGTTGTCGCGCCGCGAGCGATAGGGGTCGCGCGCGTCGTATTGT
The DNA here is from genome assembly GCA_024654485.1 of Patescibacteria group bacterium. GTDB lineage: Bacteria > Patescibacteriota > Minisyncoccia > Phycocordibacterales > UBA2100 > UBA10103. The sequence goes on from JANLHO010000010.1 coordinate 4,659, forward strand.
GGTGGCTCTTGGGGATAGCTGTCGTTTTCTTTATCGGCGCAGGCGGGTTTTTCGCCTACTACTTCACTTTCGGCGGCGGAAGCCCCAACGCCTCTTCCTCAAATATAGACATAACGGTCGCGGGGCCGCCGCAGGTGGAGAGTGGCAGCGTTACCGAGTTCCTTATATCCGTCACCAACCGCAATCCCGTGACGCTGCAGCTTGCCGACCTTATCCTCACGTATCCGCCGGGCACGCGCTCAGCCGTAGACTACACGACCAACGTGCCCAGTGACCGGGTCTCTCTCGGCGTAATAAACCCCGGCGAAACGCGGCAGGGGAAAGTGCCCATCGTGCTTTCGGGCATAGCGGGCACGCACGCGGACGTCAAGGTGGAGCTTGAGTACCGCATCCCCGGCTCCAACGCCATATTCGTCGCCTCCTCCGCGTACAACATCACTTTCGGGACGTCGCCCATCTCAATCTCGGTTGAGGGCAACAAGGAGACCATCGCGGGACAGCCCGTACAATTTGACGTGAGCGTCTCGTCTAATGCAAGCGCTCCCGTCGCCGATGTGCTCATGAGCGCGGGATACCCTTTTGGGTTTACGCAGACATCGGCGGAGCCGAGATCCGCGACGCCCGGGCTATGGGAGCTGGGCACATTCGCGCCGGGACAGAAGAAGAACATCACGATACGAGGCACGCTTGCGGGCGAGGAGGGGGATGAGCGCGTTTTTCGCTTCATTGCGGGGACGCGCGCTAGCTCCAGCGCGAACGCTATCACCACTCCGCTATCGCAGAGCGCGTTCACTATGACGGTGTCCAAACCGTTCCTTGGGCTAGCCGTTTCCGTCAACGGAGCATCCGACAGGCGAATAGTCGTCTCTCCCGGAGAGGCTGTGACCGTCGCTATCTCATGGCAGAACAACCTTCCGCTTGCTATCAGCAACGCGGCCATCATAGCCCGTCTGACGGGTATCGTGATAGACGGCTCCACCGTAAAATCGGCGGACGGCTTCTATAGATCGGCCGACGGCGTCGTTATCTGGGATAAGACGACGAACAAGTCCTTCGCCAGTATCGCGGCGAACGCGCGCGGCACGGTCTCTTTCTCGTTCACCATGCCGAGCTCCGAAGACCTTAGAGGCATCCTGAATCCACAGCTTGATATATCCATCAATGCGGCAGGCAACCGCCTCTCGGAAACGGGCGTACCGCAAAACATGCAGGCAACCACCGATCAGAAGATAGCCATAGCTAGCGATGTGCAGGCGCAGGCGCAGGGGCTTTATTATTCCAATCCGTTCGGCTCAAGCGGCCCCATTCCTGCGAAGGCGGGGGTGGAAACAACCTACGCCATCGTATTTACCGTTACCAATACCACCAACAAGATAACGGGTGCCGCCCTTGCCGCCGTTTTCCCGCCATACGTGCGATGGGTCGGTATTTACAGTCCGGACACCGAAGACATTTATTTTGACGGGAAGCGGTATGCAGGGGGGCAGGTACTGGCACCGCCCGCAGGCGACCCTTGCCAGGGGGTAATGGGCATGTGCTGGAGCCTCGGCGACATAGAGCCGGGGGCGGGCCTCAACGGCACTCAGCCTCGTCAGGCGGTGATAGCTATCGGATTTACCCCGTCCAGCTCGCAGATAGGTCAGAAGCCGCCACTTCTGCAGGACATGGAGTTTAGCGGTACGGATGACGCCACGGACGCGTCCATCAAAAAGAGCATAAGCGACGTGACGACCAACATAGTGGGGGATCCTGGGTTCTCCGCAGCCAATGCCGAAGTAGTGAAGTAAGGCTGACTCAGAGGCGCACTACCACACCAACATTTCTACAATGTTGGTGTGGTGGTACACTCTTGATTATGAACAGTGATGTGACGATGGAAAAGATAGTCTCCCTGTGCAAGCGTCGGGGCTTTATCTACCCCGGAAGCGAGATATACGGCGGCCTCTCGGGTACGTGGGATTACGGGCACTTCGGCCTTGCGCTCAAGAACAATATAAAGCGCATCTGGTGGAATATGTTCGTCGGGTCGCGTGACGACATGTACGGCCTGGACGCCGCCATAATCATGAATCCTCGGGCATGGGAGGCGAGCGGTCATGTGGCGGGTTTTTCGGACCCGCTTGAGAGCGGGAAGATGTTCAACACCATGTTCAAGACCTCGGTAGGCGCGGGAGAAGACGCTACCACGGCATACTTGCGGCCCGAGACTGCGGGGGGCATATTCGTGAATTTTAAAAATACCGTAGACTCTTTCCACCCGAAACTCCCCTTTGGCATCGCGCAGATAGGCAAAGCCTTCCGCAACGAGATAGCTCCGCGCGACTTTCTCTTCCGCGTGCGCGAGATGGAGCAGATGGAGATAGAGTACTTTGTGAGACCGGAAAAGTGGGAAGAAAGTTTCAGGGAGTGGAATAGTGCGATATATCGCTATATAGATGCTGTGGGCATCTCGCGCGCCTCGGTTCATGAGCTTGAAGTGCCCGAAGAGGACCGCGCGCATTACTCAAAGCGCACGATAGATTTTGAATTTGATTTTCCCTTCGGGCGAAAAGAACTCTCGGGCCTTGCGTACCGCACGGACTTTGATCTCTCCGCGCATGCGAAGGCTTCCGGCACCGACCTCTCGTATCTTGATGAAGATCCGCCGGCTGGCGGAAAGCAACGCTTCACTCCGCACGTCATTGAGCCATCCTTTGGCGTGGACCGCACGATTCTCGCGCTTCTCGTTTCCGCATACACCGAGGACGAGCTTGGGGGAGAAACGCGCACATATCTCAAATTAAACAAAGATGTTGCTCCCGTAAAAGCCGCCGTGTTCCCGCTTCTCAAGAACAAACCGCAGCTCGTCGCCAAGGCGCGCGAGGTTCGAGCGTCTTTGCTACAAGCTACTGGCTACGGGCTACAAGCTATTCAGTGGGACGACAACGGCAACATCGGCAAGCGCTACCGCCGACAGGATGAGATAGGCACGCCCGCGTGTATCACGGTGGATTTCCAGACGCTTGAGGACGACACCGTAACGCTCCGCGACCGCGACAGCGGGGCGCAGGAGCGCGTTGTATCGGCTGACGTCGCTCAGCGCCTTCTCTAGCGGAGCGCGCCCGTCGTGATAGGATGCAGGGAATGGAGGATAGGCATTTCAACATATCCATCACCTCCGGCACGGTCATAAAAACGATCGTGGTCTTGGTCGTCGCGTGGCTTCTTTTCACGCTGCGCGACATAGTTCTGGACGTCTTGGCGGCGATAGTGCTGGCATCGGCCATAGAGCCGGCGGTGCTTGCCCTGCGCAAGAGGAAATTCCCGCGCGTGCTGGCCGTACTCACCGTGTACGTCCTGCTTTTCGGCGCGTTCTTCATACTCTTTTATTTCTTCTTGCCGTCCGTACTGGAGGACATGGCGGCATTCGTCGCTTCCATACCCGCGTACCTTGAGTTCTTAACGCGCGTGGGCGCTTTTGATACTTATGCCAACATTCTCGGAGTACCCGCTCCGTCGCTCGTCAATGCAGGCGACATAATGACGGGGATACGCGGCCTGTTTGAGTTTAGCGGCGTGTTCGGCAATGCTTTCACTGCGGCCGCGCAAATATTCGGCGGCGTGTTCTCGTTCGTCTTGATAATAGTCTTCTCCTTTTACTTTGCGGTGCTTGAGACCGGCGTGGATGATTTCCTGCGCATAATAGCGCCCAAGAGGCATCAGGAATACGTCCTAGGCCTTTGGCGGCGCTCGCAGCACAAGATAGGTCTGTGGATGCAGGGGCAGCTGGTGCTCGCCGTTATCATCGGAGTGCTCGTCTACCTCGGCCTGACCATACTAGGGGTGAAGCACGCGCTCTTGCTCGCCGTCATAGCGGGCCTCTTTGAGCTGATACCCGTATTCGGTCCGATACTCGCGGCGGTACCCGCCGTCATCATCGCTTTCGTCTCCGGCGGCGCGACGCTCGGCTTCCTCACGGTCGCGCTTTACGTTATCGTCCAGCAATTTGAGAACCACCTAATCTACCCTCTGGTGGTCACGCGCGTCGTGGGCGTGCCGCCACTATTGGTTATACTTGCGCTTTTGGTAGGTGCCGAGCTCGCCGGATTCCTGGGGATAATACTCTCCGTCCCGATAGCGGCGACGATACAGGAGCTTGCACGCGACATAGAAACCGGCCGTCTTGGAGAGGCCACACGCTGACATCATGGCGCAGAGAGCCTTTTATCTCACGACAACCTTGCCGTATGTGAACGCCGATCCGCATATCGGCTTCGCACTGGAGCTGGTGCAGGCCGACATAATCGCGCGCTATCGTAGGCTCTCTGGCGACGACGTCTTCTTCAACACAGGAGTGGATGAGCACGGCCTAAAGATATACCGCAAAGCGCAGGAGGAGGGGAAGGACCCGCAGAAATATGTGGACGGATACGCGAAGAAATTCAAGAGCCTGAAGAAGACGCTGGAGCTTTCCGACGACCTGCATTTCATTCGCACGACCGACGAGCACCACGTAAAAGCCGCGCAAGAGATTTGGCGCAAGTGCAGAGCGAATATCGGCCCCGACGGCCCCGATATATACAAGAAGAAGTACAAAGGACTCTACTGCGTGGGCGACGAGGCTTTCGTGAAAGAAAGCGAGCTTGTGGAGGGCAGGTGCCCGAATCATCCGACGATGGAACCCATAGAGATAGAGGAGGAGAATTACTTTTTCCGACTTAGCCGCTACAGCGAGAAACTCCTCGCGTATCTCTCCCGCGAGGGCGTTGTCGTGCCGGAATGGCGGCGCAAGGAAGCCATCAATTTCGTGGGAAGCGGGCTGGAGGACTTCAGTATCTCTAGGGTAAAGGAGAAGATGCCATGGGGTGTAGCCGTCCCCGACGACGATTCGCAGGTGATGTATGTGTGGTTTGACGCGTTGACCAACTATATTTCCACGCTCGGGTGGCCCTCCTCCGCTAAAGCTACGGAGGGCAAGCCTGCCGAAGACCTGTTCGAGAAATTCTGGGTGAACGGGGACACGCTGCAGCTCGCAGGCAAAGACCAGATACGCTTCCAGAGCATCATGTGGCAGGCGATGCTCATGTCGGCGGGGTTGCCCGCGACCAAGCAGGTGCTCTATCACGGCTTCATCACTAGCGGCGGGCAGAAAATGAGCAAATCTTTGGGCAATGTCATAGACCCGCTCGCGATAGTGGAGGAGTACGGCGCTGATTCCTTGCGCTACTTCCTCGCGCGGCACGTGCACCCCTTTGATGACAGCGACGTAACGCTTGAGCGCTTCAAAGAGGCTTACAACGCCGATCTCGCCAACGGGCTGGGGAACGTGACCGCGCGCGTAATGACGCTCGCACAGAACAATCTGCCGAAGCCCGCGCAGCCGGATGGACGGGCGTTCGCAGAAGAATACACGAGTGCGCTGGAGGCTTTTGACTACAACCGCGCTACCGTATTCATTTGGGAGAGGATACAGGAGCTGGACCAGCGCATTACCGAGACCGAGCCGTTCAAGCTAATAAAAACGGACAAAGAGCGTGCTCTGGAGTTAATTCTAGAGCTTGCTCTAGAGCTGCACCAAGTGGCGCGTCTTCTGAAGCCCATCATGCCCGCGACTAGCGAAACGATTCGCAAAGCGATATCGGCGAACAAAAAACCCGGGAACCTATTTCCGCGAAAGGAATAGATATGATAGAGAACAGCATCGTCTACCGTGACTTCAAGGGGAAGTACGATTATTTGCCGGTATCAAAGGCGAAAGGTTCCCTAATATGGGACAAAGACGGGAAGCGGCTCATAGATTTCAGCTCAGCGTGGAACGTAACGAACTTGGGGTGGAATCATCCGGAAGTGCGCGATGCGATCATAGCGCAGGCGAAGAAGAACGCGCAGGGATTGCTGTGGGGATCGGACCCGGTGCAGGAGGAGTATGCTACCGCGCTCACGGAAGCGCTGCCGGAAGGATTGGACGCCTGCATAAAGGCGACCGGAGGCACGGAGGCCATTGAATCCGCCGTCAAGATCGCCCGCGCGTATACGAAGCGAAAGCGTCTCATAGGGTTCAAAGAGAACTACCACGGACAATTGTTCGCTTCCCTCGCGCTCGGTCTATCGGAAAAAGAGCGTCCCGCGCTCGCGCCTCTCGTGCCAGAGATATCCCTGCTTGATTTCCCTCACGAGGAAGTAGGGGAGGAAGGATTCCGCGTCTTCCTGCAAAAGCTGGAGGAGCAACTTAAACGGGAGGATGTCGCGGCTTTGGTCGCAGAGCCGGGCATTATCACGGGATGGGGCTCAACTTTGCGCGCATATCCCGGCTTTCTCACGGAGACGCGCCGCCTGACGGAGAAGTACGGTACGCTCCTAATTATTGACGAGGTCGGGACGGGCTTCTCGCGGACGGGCAAACTATTCTGCATTGAGCACGAGCAGGTCACTCCCGATATAATTGCTCTCGCGAAAGCCATATCAAACGGTGCTGCGGCGATAGGGACGGCGGTCGGACGTACAGCAGTTTTTGAGGCTGCGTTTTCCGATGCGGTGCTTGTGTCAACCTTCGGATGGACGCCCATCGCATGTGCGGCAGCGCTTGAGACGCTGCGCGTTCATCAGCGCGAAAGTACTTGGGAGCTTTCGGCGCGCAAAGGCGCTTATATTCAAAAGAAATTGACACCACTGCTTGGCGGCAAGCTAACGGGAATTCGGGGTCTGGGGATGGAGATAGGGCTGCAATTTGCAGATGCAGGAACATGCTCTGCCGTGCGCAAGGCGGCGTTTAGTGACGGGCTACATGTAGTCGTCGGCAGTGGCAACAACATGCAGCTCATGCCGCCTCTAACGATATCGGAAGACTTACTGGAAGAGGGACTAGCTATCCTGATCAAACATCTATGAAATACTTTGACGCGCACACGCACACGAATTTCGTCGCGTACGACGAGGATAGGGACGCCGTCATCAGACGTGCAAAAGACGTCGGTGTCGGGATGAACATAGTAGGGACGCAGTACGACACTTCCAAGGCTGCGGTAGAGCTCGCCGAGAAGTACGACCATGTGTACGCGACGATAGGGCTGCACCCCATCCACACGTCCAGGTCGTATCACGATGAGAAAGAACTCGGCGAAGGAGGGAAGGAATTCACTTCTCGCGGTGAGCAGTTTGATGCGGCGAGGTACGAAGAGCTGGGGAAGAGCAAGCGCGTTATCGCCATCGGCGAGTGCGGGCTTGATTACTATCGCGTGGATGAGAGTACCAAAGATGTGCAGATAAAGAATTTCGTCGCCCAGATAGAGCTCGCCAACTCACTGGGGAAGCCCCTGATGCTCCACATAAGGAACGCATATGATGACGCTATTGAGGTCATCAAAGCGCACGCCAAGGTGCAGGGTGATGTGCACTTTTTCGCGGGGGATTGGGATACAGCCAAGAAATTCCTTGATATCGGATTCACACTCTCCTTCACGGGAGTCCTGACCTTCACGCACGACTACGACGAGGTCGTAAAGAATGCGCCTCTGGACATGCTGCTCTCCGAGACCGATGCGCCATACGTCACCCCCACCCCGCACCGCGGCAAGCGCAACGAGCCCGCCTATGTGGTAGAGGTTGTCCGAGCGATAGCACGCATACGCGATGCGGGGGAGGCAGAGGTCGCCGAGGCGCTTTTCGCCAATGCGCGCCGCGTTTTCAGGCTGGATTAGCTGCGTGCATGCTGTTGCAGCGCATGTGGCGCTGTGATACAGTGCCCCCACTTATGACTGCAGAAGAAGCAAACGCGCCAGCCGCGGCCGAATCCGCCGAGACGGATGATGTGGTGCGCGTATACGAGATCGGCTACCATATAATCCCGACCGTAAAAGATGAGGATATTGAGAATATAGTGGGCGGCGTGCGAGCCGTTATAGAGAAGCACGGCGGCAATTTCATCGCAGAGGGCGCTCCCGCTCTCACGCGCCTTGCATATCCGATGCAGGTTTTGACGGATGGAAAGAAAGAGGAGCACGACCGCGGCTATTTCGGGTGGATAAAGTTTGAGGCCAAGGTCTCGGCCGCAGAAGCTCTGGAAGATACACTGCGGGGAGATGCGAATTTCCTGCGATTCATCGTTTTCCGTACGGCCCGCGAAGACACGCGCTCCAAGATGCGGCCGCCTACCCTGCGGGAAGTGAAGCGCACGGACACCATAAAATCGTCGCCGCGCCGCGCCGAAGAATCTTCGGCACCGGTCTCGGAGGAGGACCTTGAGAAGGCGCTTCAGGACCTGACCGCAGAATAGCGAACAGCGCACAGTTAACAGTGAACAAACTATCAACCATGCATCGTATTGTGAATTTCGCTGTTATCTGTAAACTGTTATCTGTAAACTGATTTTATGTATATCAACAAAGCGTTCCTTTTCGGCAATCTCACGCGCGACCCGGAGCTGCGCGCTCTCCCCAGCGGCATGAACGTCGCGAATTTCGCGATAGCGACCAACCGAGTTTTTCGCGACCGCGACGGCAAGAAGCAGGAGCAGACCGACTTCCACAACATCGTCGTGTTCGGTCGTCAGGCGGACACCGTGAGCCAGTACCTAAAAAAGGGCTCGTCGGTCTTCGTGGAAGGCCGCATGCAGACACGGTCGTGGGATGGGAAGGACGGTGAGAAAAAGTATCGCACCGAGGTCGTCGCCGACCGCGTACAATTCGGCCCCAAGCCTTCGGGTTCCGGCGGCTCCAAGCGCTCCGCAGACGCCGAAGAATCAGGGGGAGCGGGCGAGGAAGCGGCGTCTTCGGGCGGAAGCGGCATAGAGTATCCGAAAGACGACATTAATCCCGACGACATCCCGTTTTAGAAGCCGTTATGAGCAAAGTGAATTACGGATCCTTAACCCTGTTAAATCCCGCCGAATGCGGGACGCCGCGAAGCGGCGATTTAACGGGGTGTAAGAGCTTATAAACTCTTCGCCAGCCGGCGAATCGATAACAATCTCTACCATGGCCAACAACATCCTCACACAGAACGATATCCGGCACGTTGATTACAAAGATATTGACCTACTTAAGCAGTTCGTCAATCCGCACGGGCGTATCATGAGCCGCAGCAAGAGCAACCTGACCGCCAAACAGCAGCGCGAGGTGGAGCGTGCGATAAAGCGGGCCCGGTTTATGGGCTTGCTACCCTACATCCAAAAGTAAAATCGCAAAAAAGCCCCGTCTGCGTTGTTGCGGGGCCCCAACACATCCATCACCGTACAGATGTACGCCTCCGGATGTGTTCTCCCCGCGCCTAGCATCCGGGGCTTTTTTGCGATTTTACGCTCGCACGCTACGCGCGCTCTACATATTCACCGGTCTCTGTATTGATGCGGACGATGTCGCCCGCTTTGATGAACATGGGGACGTTCACGGTGGCGTCCGTCTCAAGTGTGACTACCTTGTTGCCGCCTTGCGCGGTGTTGCCACGCACGTCCGGCGGAGCCTCCTTCACCTTCAGCTCCATCTTGATCGGAAGGCGCACCTGTATCGGCTCGCCCTCAAACCAGAGCATGCTCACTTCAGTGCCTTCGGAGAGGAAACGACCCGCTGCGCCCATCTGGCTGTCGTCCAGAGAGAACCTTTTGGATTTGTCTCCGGCTTCATGGAACCACCACTCACCGCCCTTCTCATAGATGAAGGACGCCGGTCGGGATTCCACGGCCGCTTCCTCTATCTTGTCGGACTGGTGGAATGTGACCTCGGCGGCGGAGCCGGTCTTCAGGTTGCGCAGCTTGGTCTGGTTGACGGGCTTCCTCTGCTGCTTGCGGAATACCCACGCCGAGACGACCTCATACGGTTCGCCATCGTGGATTATCAATTTCTTAGGCAGCACTTCGTTGTAGCTCAACATATCGGGGCATTGTATTCAAAAAAGCGACGCTGTCCACCGATGTCGGCGTCTCAACGCGTATCTACAAGTCAAGAAGTATCGCCGCAATCCACGGGAACGCAACCGTAACGTCGCTCTGGATTATCTGATAGTAACTCTCCGTGGAGAGCTTTTTCCAAGTTATCTTCTCCTTTCCTCCCGCGCCGGAGTAAGAACCGTACGACATTGGCGAGGAGCCTATCTCTATAAAGCCGGCCCAGTCGCGCACTCTGCCGACCCCCAGATCCTCTTTGAGGGAAGGAACGACGCAGATGGGAAAGTCGGCCGCGATGCCGCCGCCGAGCTGGAGGAACGCGATAGGCGCGTCTTTGCTCTCCTTCATGTACCAGTCATACATCCACGTGAAATACTCAATACCTGTCTTCATTATTCTCTGGTCCAAGACAACGCTTTTGTCTTTGCGGTGCTTGCCGCCATAGGTGTAGCTGGCGAATATATTGCCCATGGTGGAATCCTCAAAACCCGGGATAACTATGGGAATGTCCTTTTTGTACGCCGCATATGCCCAGCAGTCCTCCGGATTCGCGCCTTTGTCGGGCTTGATGAGACCTTCGGCAAAAAGTCGGCGGAAGTATTCGTGCGGGAAGTGGCGCTCGCCCTTCCTTTGCGCATCCTGCCACATCTTCAGTAGCAGAGGCTCCATTACGCGCACGCTTTCTTCTTCGGGGAGAAAGGTGTCCGTTATACGGCAAAGGTTGGCATCGCGCAGCTCGGCTTCCTGCTCGGGCGTGAGCTCTGTGTAGCGAGGGATATAGGCGTAGTGCGAGTGGGCGACGTAACGGTAGTAGGATTCTTCGTGGTTGGCGGCGGTAGCGGATACGAGGTGCACTTTGTCCTGCCGTATAAGCTCGGAGAGCATGACCCCTATCTGGAAAGAGCTCAATGCGCCTGCGATAGTGACCACGAGCCTGCCACCATTGTTCAGATGGTCCTTGAGCCAGAGCGCGGACTGCAGCGTCGCGCCGCCGTTGCAGTGATTGAGCGTGCGTTCCGCGAAGGCGGATACGGGGGAGGCGTTTTTCTTGACATAAGAGCTTAGTGTCCCTTCGGCGGATATACCCGCTCCGGCCCCTTCCACGATGAGCTTGCGGAGTCCGGGGGACAATTTGGATAATTTATTTTCAGAACCCATGCATTTCAGTGTACCCTCGTACGATGAGAAATCAATGCAGAGCGCTCATGCCTTGGCAAAGCGATAGCTCAGAAGCGTGTAGACGAGTTTCGCGGCGAGGAAGTCCGACGCAGGAGCGTCTTTTCGCGGCAGGAGTTCCACGACATCAAACCCGACTATGTTGCGCTCCGCCGCGACTTTCTTGAGGAATCGCAGTACCCGATACCAGTCCAGACCTCCCGGCTCCGGCGTGCCCGTGGAGGGAAGGTATGCCGGATCAAATACGTCCAAGTCTATCGTTATGTAGACGTTGTCCGTGAGCTTGCCGACCGCTTTCTCCATCCATACGTCATTATCGTGAATGTCTTTTGCAAAAAATACGCGGCTTTTGTCCAGACGGGGATTCATGAGCTCGCCCTTGTCCATGCTTCGGATGCCGACCTGAACTATCGGAGCCGCTTCCGAGGAGCGCGCCATGGCGCATGCGTGGCTGTTCCTTGAGCCGTGATACTCGTCGCGCATGTCGGTGTGCGCGTCCAGCTGCAGTACGGAGAGACGGGGGTGCCTCTTCGCGTGCGCGTACACGCTCCCCGGAGTAACGGAGTGCTCACCGCCCAGCATGACGCAGAATTTGTCTCTTGCTATGATATCGGCGACACGGCTCTCCACTTCCGCCACCATTTTCTCCGGACTCTTCTTTTCCGTCACCGCCTTCTCCAAATATATGCCACGCTTGTACACTTCCGTTGCTGTCTCTATGTCGTATAGCTCCACATACTGCGATGCCCTCAGAATGGCAGAGGGGCCTTTATCGGCTCCTTTGCCGTAGCTGGAAGTACCATCGTAGGGGACGGGAAGAATTGCTATCTTCGCATGCCTCGGATCGGAGTATTCCTTCGGCAGGTCGTATACGTTCGTCATACGACCCATCTTACCAGCCGAACTGCTTGCCCACCTCCTCGGGCGTCTCGCGCTTGCGCGCGACTTTTATCTCTCCGTTCTGCGCGGTGAGCTTCAGGGGGGATGACAAGAGGCAGTGGTGAGAGGCGAGAGCGTCCTGATACGCGCCGGTATCCAGAAAGGCGACAAAAAGGTCGTCCTCCTCCGGCAATCTCGGCAGCGTTATATAGGAGCCACCCGCGGTGTATTTGTCGTCGCTGTCGCAGGAAGAACCCGCGAGCCAGACGTGCGCGAGCTTGTGGTCGCGCATGTGATTGACGGGGACCACGTGCCATTTCTGCTTGATAGCCCAAGTATCCAGCAGGTCGTTCATGAAGCTCCCGTTGATGACATACCAACTGTTGCCGCCTTTGTTGTATACCTCCTTCTCCGCGATGACCTTGTATATGGTCATCTGCGCGGGGGCGACGACATAGCGTCCCCACTCGGCGATAAGGTTGGGGTGCTTCACATCCAGCTTGTCGCACTGCCGCTTCGCCGTTTTGACTATCTGACTTATCAGGCTTTTGCCGCTGTAAAAGCGCTTGCGCTTGTCGTAGGGGACGCCCGCACCTCCCCCTATATCCAGCGTATCCAGCTGCGGATTCTTCTCGCGCATTTTGGCATAGAGTGCGAGCGCGCGCTTCAGGGGCTGGATGAATCCTGTGATGTGCTCTATCTGGCTGGAAACGTGATAGTGCAGGACCGAGAGATTGCGTATCTTGCCCAGCGCAAGCAACTCTTCCTCGGTGAAGCCGAAGCGGTTGTAGCGCTTGTCCCAATGGCTCTTCACTTTCACATTCAGGTCCACGCGGATGCCCACCTCGCCTTTGAATTTATTCATGCGCTCCAGCTCCACCATATCCTCAATGATAGGGACTACCACGAGCCCTTTGCCGCGCAGCTCTTCTATGAGGCCCATGTAGCGATCCGTCTTTGGCCCGTTGCATATGACGCGTATCTTCTCGTTGAACTTATCCTGCTCTATCATGCGCTTCACGAGATACAGCTCGTTGGCGGAAGCTACATCCAGATTGGCGCCTTCCGCGACGGCCGGCAGTACGCACTCCCTGTTTTGGTTGACCTTCATCGGATAGTGATAGCGGAAGCGGCCCTTGTAGCCCGTTATCTTGATATAGGCGTTGAATGTCTCTATTAGGTCGCGCACACGATTCTCCACGATAGTCGGGAAGAATATCTCGGTAGGCGTACCGTGCTGCCTGAGGATGTCGTTGATGTTGTACTGGTAGTTGCCCTCGCGCACTATGAGAGTGCCCTTTTCGGAGATGTCAAAGTGCGCGGTATTTACCTCCTCGCGCCCAAGCTGCCAGAATTTTCTGTACCCGTTCTTTTTTCGTCGTGAGGTTTTCTTCTTGGCCATTCTCTCCTGGTGGGGCCGATTGCGCCTAGGCGCACGTACCCACTAGCGAATAGTGGGGTCACTATACATATATGTTCGTAATATACAACAGGAAAAGACCGGATTGGTCGGATTACTGCGTGCTACGCATCTTCCGCAGAAGTCGCTCCTTTCTTGGCGACCACGCCGTCGTGGAGCCCCTTTCGGATGTCTTTGAGAAGCTCCTTGAGGATGGGCTTGTTCTCCTTGAGGAACGTGCGAGCGGCATCGTAGCCGCGACCGAGCTTCGTTTCTCCCCCGCCCGAACGACCGGAGGTGTCCGGTCGGGCGGGTATTGAGTACGCGCCCGTGGAGGCCTTCTGCACGAGGCCGAGTTTCTCCCCGAGCGCCAGGGCCTCTCCCTCGCGCGAGATGCCCTCGCCGTAGAGCATGTCAAATTCCGTCTGGCGAAATGGAGCCGCGACCTTGTTCTTGACTATCTTCACACGGTGCCGCCCGCCCATTACCTCGTCGCCCTTCTTGATCTGGGCGATGCGGCGGATGTCTATGCGCACCGATGTGTAGAATTTGAGCGCGTTGCCGCCGGGTGTCGTCTCCGGATTGCCAAACATGACTCCTATCTTCATTCGTATCTGGTTGATGAAAATGATGACAGTCTTGGTCTTGGATACGATGGCGGTGAGCTTGCGCAGAGCCTGACTCATGAGCCGCGCCTGCTTGCCGACGTGTTGCGCGCCCATATCGCCCTCTATCTCATCCCTCGGCGTAAGCGCGGCGACCGAGTCTATGACGATGATGTCTATCTTTCCGGATCTCACGAGCGATTCCACTATCTCCAGCGCCTGCTCGCCGGAATCGGGTTGCGAGACAAGAAGATCCCCGACCTTGACTCCAAGCTTCTTGGCGTACTCCGGGTCAAGCGCGTGCTCGGCGTCTATGAATGCGCAAACCCCTCCTTTCTTCTGCGCTTCCGCGACGGCCTGAAGGGATAGCGTCGTCTTTCCGGAAGATTCGGGGCCGAATATCTCTATTATGCGTCCGCGAGGAAGGCCTCCTATACCCAGCGCCCAGTCCACGCCTATAGAACCCGTGGGTATGGCGTTCACGTCCACCTTGGGTGATTCGCCGAGCTTGATTATGGACTCGTCTCCGAATTTGGTTTTTATCTGCGAGATGGCGCGCTCTATGTCGGCATCGCTTCCTTTGCCGACCTCTTTTGGCGCCACCTTCTTTTTTGCTCCGAATGCCATAGTGCCGAGTGTATCAGATTAGTATGAGGGCGCTACGGCCGGCTGGGAAGAACTAGCTGCCGCATCTTCCAGCAGGGTCTCTTGTTCCGGATTTGTCTGCACGGAGTCTGTAGATGAAGTTGCGTCTGAGTCTTCCGGAGCATAGACGATTTCAAGTACCTTAGAGCGGCTTCTTCCGTACTTGTCACTCGCTTCAAGGACTATCCTGTTGTAGCCCTCGGCGAGTAGGTACGGCTCGGAGAACGCGCCTTCCTCGGTGACCTCTACGGCCTTGCCGTTCATTGAAAGCGAAGAAATGCGATCGGCGCGTCCCGTTATCTCAATAAAAGGCTCGTGCATTTCCTCCGCAGGTGATGCGAGAGTTATGGATGGCCCGAACAGAAGCCCGCGCGCCTCAAAGTATGCGTAGCCCAAGAGCAGCACAAAAAATGCCGCTAGCACGATGTATGTGAGACGTGAGTCGCGGTAGGGAAGCATAGAGTAGAATCAGAGACCAGCGAACAGTGACCGGCTAACAGACATCATACGCGCGCTTCGTCTTCGCTATCATCGTCCGGTTCTTTCGCAAGCTCGTCCGCGTCGCCCGAGCCTATTATGTCGCGCGGCTTTGAACCGTCTGCGGGGCCTATCACTCCGCGATCCTCCAGCATATCCATGAGACGCGCCGCGCGAGCGTATCCGATACCGAGCTTGCGCTGCAAGTACGACGTGGACGCCTTACCCGCCTCCACGACCGTGCGCTTCGCGTCCGGGTACAGCTCGTCATCTTCCTCTTCATCATCTCCGACCGCTGACGAGAAGATCGCATCCATGCCTGCTGCCTGTCGGCTTGCGTCGGAGAAGTCTATCTCATCTTGCAGAGTGCCGCTGTTTTGCTTCGCGATATATGAGACCACCCGCTTCACCTCCGATTCGGAGATGAAGGGAGTCTGTATACGGCGCGGTTTGGACATCTCGCCGGATAGGAAGAGCATGTCTCCGCCTCCCAGAAGCTTCTCCGCTCCTCCCATGTCCAGTATCGTGCGCGAGTCTATGCCGCTCGCGACCTGCAGCGCCACGCGCGCGGGGATGTTGGCCTTGATGAGGCCGGTGATGACCTTCACGCTCGGCCTTTGCGTGGAGAGGATCAAGTGAATGCCCACGGCGCGGCTCATCTGGGCGAGGCGCACGATACCGCTCTCCAGCTCGCGCGGGTAAGTGGACATGATGTCCGCGAGCTCGTCTATTATCAGCACGATATACGGCATCGCTTCGGGGAGAGGTTCTTCGCCCGCTGTGCTTTTGGCGGATTCAAGCGCCGGCCGCACGATATTTTCGTGGTACGAGAATATATCGCGGCACGCTTCGGCCTCCAGAATGTTGTATCTGCGTTCCATCTCTTTTGCCAGCCATTTCAGCGCGAGGATGGCTTTTTTCGCATCGGTGATTACGGGGGTGAGGAGGTGGGGAATTGAGTTGTAAAGCGTGAGCTCCACCCGCTTCGGATCCACCATGATGAAGCGCAGTCGCTCCGGACCGCATCGGTAGAGAAGGCTCACTATGAAGTCATGTATGGCCACCGACTTGCCGGCGCCGGTAGCCCCCGCTACCAAGATGTGCGGCATGCGTGCAAGGTCGGCGAAGTGGGGCTGCCCCGTGATGGACCGCCCCAGTGCTACCAAAAGCGGCTTGTCGGAGGAGGAGAATTGCTCGTCCGCCATGAGGGGAGAGAGGCCCAGCGTAGTGCGTGAGATGTTGGGTACCTCTATGCCGACGAGAGATTTGCCCGGTATCGGCGCCTCAATGCGCACGGGCGAGGCCGCGAGCGCAAGCTCCAGATTGCTTTGCAGCGCGATGATCTTGGAGAGCCGCACGCCCTCGGCCGGCTTCATTGCGTATCGTGTCACCGTGGGGCCGATGGAGACCTCGTCCATCTCCACCTGAATACCGAAATTCTGCAGGGTGCGCTTGATGATGTTCATGTTGGCTTTCACATCGCCGACCTCCGGCTTCCCCTTGTTCTTCGCCAGAAGCGACGCCGGGGGCGGCACGTAGGCGGCGCCGCCCGCCGTGAGGATAGGGAAGTCCTCGGCCCCGCGGGCGAGCGCTTCCGAGGACTGCTCGCGCGCGGGAGGATCCTTCGCCGGCGGCTCATCCGGCTCTTCTTCCGAATCTTCTTCGTCCTCATCCGACGCCTCGTCTTCGTCTTCAGGCATGCCCACGATAGGCGCTTCTTCCGTATCCTGCGCGTCTTCGGTTTCTTCGTCGCCTTGCGCGGGATGCAGTAATTCGCGAAGACTGCCTATGACAAGACCGAGGTGCACATCAAATGCGATGATGAGCGATGCGACAAGAAATGCGACAAGGAAGATCACGGTACCCGGTGCAGACATTGCGGACACGAGCGTGTCGGACACGGCACTCCCCAAGACACCGCCCCTGCCGGGGAACATGAGACTGACGAGCCCGAGACTTGAGATCATGAATACCGCTACGCTCCCCAGATGTACTACATTGAGGGAGCTCTCAAGAGAGCGGAATACGGCAATGGCGAGCAATATAAGGGAGATTGGGAATAGCATGTAGCCGACGCCGAGTATCCACGAAAGCCACGAAAAAAGAGTGGAGCCCAACGCTCCGCCGAAACCGATGGCGGAAAGGAAAAGGAAGCCCGCCAAAGCGGTGCAAAGTATCGCGACGACGCCACGCAGGGCCTCCGAGCTTATCGCCCTGTCGCCGTCGTCGGAGGATTCGGAATTTCTCCTACGATTGCGTTTCTTGCGCCTGTTTTTCATTGCAACATCATAGCACCTTCAGTCGTATAGGCAGTACGCAACAATTCGGCGCGCCGCATCGTGCACCGCAGCGAGTCCCGGCACTTCCGAACACCATTTAGCATGACCCGATATTTTTTGCATAGCGTGTCTCTTAGTGGTACTCTCGTACATATATCGGACATCCCTAGGACAGCTTATGGACGAAAACACGGGCATAAAGAAGAGGTCAAACCCAATAGAGTCATTCTTCTCTCACGGCACCGTGCGGACGAACCCATTCGGCGAAAATCGCTCTGCTGCGCGCACATATGAGCGCTGTGAGCGCATCTCCGCCGCCTTGTATCTTTTGACCAGCCATCTGCCGGAAGAGGATACGCTAAAGTGCTCCGCCAGATCACACGCGGTCTCGCTGATGGATGCCGCACTCACTCTGCGCGATGAGATGCGCTCACTTGGCTCCAGCGCCATCGTATCATTCAGGGCGGAAGTACGTCTCCTCATATCGCTGGTACGGATGCTCGCCGTATCCGGATCGGTATCACCGCAAAATGCGGGGATAATCGTGGAATCACTTGATGACCTCGGCAATTTCATCGTTTCATCACAGCGTTCAGTGTTATCTGAAAGTGTACCACTTACTCGCGAGGACTTGGAAGCTCCGGCGGCATCCTTTAGTAGAGGTGTAGGACAGAGGCCAAGACGAGGAGCGGGCGTAAAGGACGTATCGGACATGATACGCATAAAGGACACAACGGACATAAAGGACAGGAGTAGCGCACCAAATTCTCCAGACGAAGGAGGTCTAAGTGCTAGGCAGAGGAGCGTATTGGAGGTCATGCGGAGCGGAGGGGAGCTGGGTATACGCGACATATCCTCAAACCTGCCTCAATATAGCGAGAAGATGGTACAGCGGGAGCTGTCGCAGCTCGTGAGCCTCGGATTGCTGAAAAAGATCGGCCTGAAGCGGTGGAGTCGTTATTCCATCGCGCCATCAGGAC
>JANLHO010000051.1 GCA_024654485.1 Patescibacteria group bacterium
CTTCAAGTGGCGTACAGCATTGCCGATCAACGGATGGTAGCGCGCGTATTCCCTGCGGCGCAGGAGCGCGGAGTGGGTATCATCAATCGCTCGATATATCTGAAAGGAGTCTTCGCAGGGAAGGTCGGATACTTACCTGAAACACTTGCGCCACTAAAGGCAGTAACTGAAGAAACACAGCGGATTGCCGATGAGCTCAGCATATCGCTCCCCGAACTCGCGTTGCGCTTCACGCTTTCGGAGCCAGCGATCAATGTCGGGCTTATAGGCACGGCGAAGTTTGGACATCTGGAGCATGCCGTGGGGGCGCTTTCGCGCGGTGCGCTTCCTGCAGATGTAGTAGAATCGTTACACGGACTGGCGCTCACCGACCCTGACCAGATTGACCCCGCCCGCTGGCCAAAGTAATCAATGCCTTACCTTTCCACCGTATACTCTGAAGCGGTTCGTCCGAAGACCGAGTATCCTCGGCAATTAGCGCGACGGCTTATAGAGAAGTTTGACCTTCGTCCTGACATGCGGCTTCTCGATGTCGGTTGCGGTAGGGGCGACTTCGCCGGGGCATTCCTCGCGGAGGGTCTCGCTGTCGACGGCGTTGACCGGGAGGCGGCAGAAGGATTTCCGCCCGGGGTAACCTTCACTAGTTCTGATGTAGCACAGACGCTGCCGTATCCAGACGGCACGTTCGACGTCGTATTCTCCAAGTCAGTCGTAGAGCACATGGTCGACCCCGAGCTTTTCGTGCGAGAGAATCTACGCGTGCTCAAGCATGACGGACTCCTCATCTGCATGACGCCCGACTGGAAGACGACACTGTATATTTTCTACGATGACCATACGCATGTCCGTCCGCTGACCGTGCTTGGCATGCAGGACCTCCTTACAATCTCGGGGGCAAGAGACGTTGTTTCAGAGATATTTTATCAGTTGCCGGTGCTCTGGCGGTACCCGTGGCTCATTGTCTTTTCTAAGTTGTTACAGATAGCGGGGCCGGTGAAGAAGCTGCACAAGAACAAATTTGTCCGCTGGTCGCGCGAACTGATGGTGCTGGGATACGCGCGTAAATAAGAAAAAGAGGGATTACTTGTGGCAGATGCCGTAGAAGCAATTTGAGAGCTTGCCGGTACTGAGCACTGCTGAGTGTGTCACGAGCTCAACATTGTCAGCAGGGAAGTGCCGCCGGAGAAGCGACACAAAATCCTCTTTGGTAAGCTCCCCGACGTGCCACTTGTTGTCAGGACTCTGTCCGGATGTACCGCTCAAATTTTCTGGCGAACTGACCACGAGAATCCCTCCCGGCTTGAGTCCGGCACGTAAAGCAGCGATGAGGGGATCTTGGTATTCCATCTCAATGTGCTCGAGTCCCTCAATACAACCGATGGTGTCATACACACCAGTCTCAACCTGCGGATTTTTCAAATCACCATAGGCATATTTCGCCATTTCGTTGCCGTAAACTGTTTGTGCGTACCCTAGTGTCGGTACATCGATATCCAAACCCTCGTAGCGAACGTGAAATGGAGCAAGAACTTCCGAGGCGTATCCGCTCCCGCACGGAAAGTCGAGCACGCGCTGGCCTGGGCGGCAGAAGAGGCCGACTTGATAGTAGCGTCCTTGGTGACGTGCGAAGATGTCTCCCATATCCAGACCAACGACATTACTGCGGGTGACCTCTACCTGTTCACCTGTTGGCAACGCGAAGGTCGCGTCGCGCAGATATAGTCGTTCTTCGTCGGCCGCCTGCGCACCGCCGAGCCGTATCGTTTTTTTCGGATTTTCCATTGGCGAATGGTACCATATACCCCTATGCACTCCATTGGCATCATGCTGGGTCGGCTGTCGCCCGCCGTTGATACCAAACTGCAATTTTTCCCCAAAGAGTGGGAAGCGGAGTTTCCGATTGCAAAGGAGATGGGCTTCTCCTCGATTACCTGGGCGCTTGACCGAGATATCCCTGGGTTTGATCCTGTACAAGACATATGGGGAAGAGAGGATGTCCTTTCTCGTATAGATAGAGCACAAACGATTCTCCCGATAGATTCGATTGATTGTAATCTGTACCCCATGTTCGGTGCCGGGGCGGAGCAGACACTCGCTGACTTTCGCGTCCTCTTGCCCGCGCTTGCCCCAAGGCTCTCGACGGGTATTGTTGTTATCC
>JANLHO010000052.1 GCA_024654485.1 Patescibacteria group bacterium
TAAGAAAACGTGTAGTAAATTTCGTAGTAGTGATGCTCAAAGAAACGTGCGCGCATGTAACGTTCGCAGATAGCACTGCGGACGTCCTCCTACTCCCTACTTCATCCCCGCCCTTAAAATATCAGCAAAAACGCCTCCTGCCGTCACTGCTGCTCCCGCGCCGGGTCCTCTCACGACGAGCGGCGTCTCTCTGTACCGAGTGGTCGTGAAAGCGACCACGTTGTCGCTGCCGCGCATCTCGTAGAAAGGATGCTCCGGACCTAGAGCTTGCAGAGACACGCTCGCCTTACCTTTCTCAAACTTGGCGATGTAGCGCAGCCTTTTGCCTGCGCGCTGTGCTGCGGCGCGTCTTTTTTCAAGGACAGCATCCTCTTTCTTAAGTTGCACCAGAGAGGCTTCTACGGACGGCGAGTTTTTCGCTTTCGCGCTCACAAGACCTTCCAATCGCACATCTTTGAGTTCAAGCGGGACGCCTATCTCGCGTGCGAGTATCGTAATCTTGCGCGCGACATCTTCGCCCGAAAGGTCGGCGCGCGGATCCGGCTCTGTGTAGCCTTTATTCTTCGCTTCCCTGACGATATCACTGAAGGGCTTTGAGCCGTCAAACGTATTGAAAATGTAGCTCAATGTGCCCGAGAGTATCGCCTCTATCTTTATGACCCTGTCGCCGTTCAAAAGAAGGTCGTACAGCGTGCTCAAGACGGGGAGCGCAGCTCCGGCGTTCGTCTCATATAGGAATTTTACGCCGGGTTTTGAGGCAAGCTTCTTCAGACGCGCATAGTAAGAATACGGGCCGGAGGCGGCTTTTTTGTTGGGTGTAACCACGGATATTCCGGCCTCAAGAATATCTGCATAGCGGGATGCGACTTCACTGCTTGCCGTACAATCCACAAAAATCTTATTCGGCACATCGGACAGCTTCATTCGTTCTATAAATCCATTTAGTTCCGCTCGCTTGCGCGATGCGGAAAGCTCGCGCTTCCACCTGACCAGAGGTATTCCCGACTCGCTAAATATCATGTGCTTGGCGTTGGCCACTCCCAAAACGCGCACGATGTACTCGCGCTCTTCCTGCAGATATTTCCGCTGCTTCGCTATCTGGCCGAGCAGCGTGCTGCCGATAAGTCCTGTCCCCACGAGGAACACGTTGACGACCCTGCGCGAAGGGAAGAAAAAGGAGTCGTGTATCGCGCACAGCGCACGCGTTACGTCCTTTTCGCGTATAACTACCGAGATATTGAGCTCCGAGGAACCCTGCGAGATGGCTATAACGTTGACGCCCTGCTCGCCCAATGTGCTGAAAAGCTTGCCTGCGATACCACGCTTGTGCCGCATACCCTCGCCGACTACGGCAAGTACGGCAAGCTTACTCTCTACTATTACGGGATTAATGAGCTTTCTTACGCGTTCCAGAGCGAACTCCTCTTCAATGACCCTGCGTGCCCTCTCGGCCGAAGAGGAGGCTACGGCCACGGAGATTGAGTTTTGCGACGAACCCTGCGTAATGAGCGTAACATTTATGTCGCTTTCCGATAGCGCATTGAAAAGCCTGCCGGTCATTCCGCGCGAGCGCGCCATGCCGCTCCCCTCAATGCGCAAAACCGCTATATCCCCGGCGGAAGAGATTCCTTTTGCGAGCGCGGCGTCTTCCGGCGCGCTTCTTGAGATGTGCGTGCCGGAAGCTTCGGGCTTGAAGGTGTTCTTGATGATTATCGGGATATTCTTCTCCATCGCGGGGCGCATGGTAGGCGGGTGAATGACCTTGGCGCCGAAATATGATAGCTCTATAGCCTCAAGATACGTCATTGAGTGCAGCGGGTAGGCCTCCGGTACCTTTCGCGGGTCTGCCGTGTATACGCCGGAAACATCCGTCCATATCTCTATCGTGCGCGCTCCGAGAGCCGAAGCGATTATGGATGCGGAATAATCACTGCCGCCGCGTCCGAGCGTCGTCGTTTTCCCGCTGTGCGAAGAAGCGATGAATCCCGTCACCATTTGCAGCTTCGGATGTTTTTTGAAATGTGCGCGTACCCGCTTGTTGGTGATAGGGAAATCCACGGCCGCCTCCCCAAAAACGCCGTCCGTAGTGATTATATTGCGCGCGTTGAGATACTCGCAAGCCACTCCCCTGTCTTGAAGCGCCTCGCTCAAGATGTGAGCCGATAGCCGCTCGCCGTAGCTCATAACATAATCAAGCGTGGCGGGAGAGAGCTCGCGAACGAGAGAGATTCCCTGCACGACTCTTTCCATGTAGGCGAGGAGCGCGCGCACTTCTTTGAGAGCCTGCGAGCGACGCCGCCGGCTTATAAGCGAGCGAACCGTTCGCTCATGTCTTTTTCCAAGTTCACGCAGGGTCTTCTTGTAGCGAGGGTCGTGTGCCGCCGCCATGTTTGCTATCGCTATAAGCTGGTCCGTGACGCCGCCCATGGCGGAGACCACCACGGCAGCCACGCGCGCATCCTTGTGATTGGAGCATATCGCGGCAATGACCCTCTGCATGGCGTCGGCCGAGCCCATTGATGTGCCGCCGAACTTCAGCACCTTGATTCCGCGCTTCTTGGCAGACATAGTCAATACGTCAAGCTATCAGGACGCTACCGCGCTGTCAAAGGCGAGCAGTGCCCCTTTCTCTCGGCTTCGCGCCGTCGCGCTGCAGATACGCCAAAAACATGCTGCGAGGGAATAGGCGCATGTCCTGCGTCACTGATACTGGATGAATACCGGTTGCGGCTTTAGGCGGAGAAGATCGTCGGGGCTCATGAGCCGCTCCGAGGGCGGTTTCATATCGTTCTTGTAGAATATCTTGAACCCCGTGAATTGCACCGGCTCAGGATATATGACCGCTTGGTATGTATTTATTTTCTTCGCGGGGAATCCCCAGCCGTCCATATCCATGACTATCTGCACCTCGGGAAGCGGCGTGATGCGCTTGTAGTTGGTCACCATGCCTTCGGTGAAGCGATGAACGATGAGAACCTTGGGCGGGAGATCGTGCTCGCGCACGAGGCCCGCCAGGTAATTCGCGGCGTAGTTGATATCGGAGGCGTCAAAGCTGCCTATGACGGTACCCGGACGCGCTCCGGAAGGTTGCATGGCGAATTCCGGATCAACCGCGAGATGCACCTGCGGCATGGAGAAATATTTTTCCAGAAGCGGCAATTCCGTCTGCAGGTCGCTCAATCCGACCTGTATCTCCAGTATTACGATGCCGTCCACTTCCTTGGCCATCTCCAGCGCATGGTCTATCTGCGAGTCCGACATGCGCGCGCGATATTTACCGTCTCTCCCCGCCTCAGCCTGTGCCGTTACCGCAATGTAGTCTATCGCAGGGACAACCGGCGTCGCCGGATCGGCCGCCTCCCACTCGGCGGCGGCCACCTTCAGCCTCGCGAGCACTTCCTCCTGCGGATATTCCCCCAATATTCCCATGTATTTGGATAGGAAATTGCCGTAGTAAGCGACGATGCGGTTGAAAGGCAGCAGGGCTCCCGCCTTCGGGTACGGTGCGCGCGCAGGCCACAGCGCGCGGACGGTGGACGTGGATGATGTTGCGTAGAAAGCTGCTATCGTCGTAGTGCTTATGGTGGACGTGGCGTGAGCGATCTGTAGTAATTTCAAGTCGTAGGCTTTTTTATCCAGCACGGGGCGTTGCGGGACCACTACCGAGAGTACGGGAGCGTAATAATCAATGCCGAATACGCTGCTATAGCCGACAGCGTACGCAAGACCGGAGCTGACTACAAGCCCGCAGACGCCTACCCCGAGCATCCACGGGCGGAACGCTGGAGCAAAGCGGCGAGCGCGTTTCCGACTTTGAGCATGCTTCATAACTTACGCATCAGGGACTTCAGCATATCACGGCACGGTTTCCACGCCCTCAAAATTGAGATGTGGCACATTACCTTGCATTTACCTGTCTACTCCGTAGTCTTGCCGTTAAATTCCTCCTCGTCGGCCTCCGCGTCGGATTTCGTGGTATGGACCGCGCCGTCGCGGTGCTCGGGCGGAGAATATATGGTGTATAGCTTCATCGGCTTGTCTTCGGAAGTGTTGACGAAATTGTGCCGTGTGCCCGCCGGAACGACCACGGCGTAGCCGTCGCGGATGTCGTTCTCCACTCCGTCCAGTATCGCCTTGCCCTCCCCTGCCTCGCAACGGATGAATTGGTCCAGCTTGTGGACTTCCTCGCCAATATCCTCCTGCGGCTGCAAGCTCATTACCACAAGCTGACTGTGTTTTGCGGTGTAGAGGACCCTGCGGAAATCGGCGTTCTTGAGACTTTCCCGCTCTATGTTGATGACAAAGCCTTTCATGCAAATGGATTATACCACGCGCGACTGCCTTCGCTCATGGGCGGAAAAAGACGCACGTTACAGCGTTTTCTTCCGCAAAAGCATCGCATTCCACGCGACAATGACCGTGGAAACGGACATGAGTACCGCGGCAACGGCTGGCTGGAGCACTATTCCTTGATACGCAAGCACGCCGGCCGCGAGCGGGATGGCGACTATGTTGTATCCGGCGGCCCACCAGAGATTCTGTATCATCTTACGATACGTCATGCGCGAGAGTGAGATTATCTTCGGGATGTCGCGCGGATCGCTCTTCACGAGGATGATACCGGCCGACTCTATGGCCACGTTGGTCCCCGCGCCTATAGCTATGCCGAGGTCCGCCTGTGCCAAGGCCGGCGCATCGTTGACGCCGTCCCCGACGAACGCTACTTTATTCCCTTTCATCTGAAGCGCTTTTACCCTTTCCGATTTTTGACCGGGCAGAACGCGCGCGAAATGCTCGTCAATCCCGAGCTCACGCGCGACCCACTGCGCGACCTCCTCCGAGTCTCCCGTTATCATCGCGGTCGTAATGCCCACATCGTGCAGAGCGCTTATCGCCGCGCGCGATTCCTCGCGAATTATATCGGCAAGCGCGATGCTCCCTGCAAAACTGCCGTCAATAGTAAGGTGGACGACGGTCTTCCCCTCGCGTGCAAGCTCCGCAACGCGGCGCGCGCCCTCTTCCGGCATTTTTACATTCTCTTCCGCAAGGAGAGCGTCGTTGCCGATGGCTACGCGCTTTCCGTCTACAATCCCACGCGCGCCCTTCCCCGGAACGCGCGCGAAATCGCGCACATTAGATAGAGTGCTGCCTCTCCTTTTCCATTCTTCCACCATCGCGTGCGCAAGCGGATGCTCGGAGTCGGCGTTGAGCGATGCGGCGACGCGCAGCACATCTTCTTCACTGCGGCCGGGTGCGGGGAGTATCGCGCTCACGCCGAATTCGCCCTTGGTCAAGGTCCCCGTCTTGTCAAAAAGTACCGTGTCTATATCGCGCGCGGCTTCAAGCGCGCTGCGCTGCTTGATGAGGAGCCCGTTTTGTGCCGCCTTCGTCGTGGAGATAGATGCGACCAATGGCACGGCGAGCCCGAGCGCGTGCGGACATGCGATGACGAGGACGGCCACAAGACGCTCCGTCGCAAACGCAATTCCCATCCCGAGCATGAACCATGAGCCAAAGGTAGCAGTCCCTACTACGACCGCAACTATCGTAAGATAGAACGCAGCCCTGTCGGAGAGAAGCTGCAGGCGAGATTTACTTGCCTGCGCTTCTTCCACAAGACGCGCTACACCCGCGAGGAACGTTTTTTCGCCCACATGCAGGACCGCGACGCGAAGAGAGCCGTCGCCGTTCACCGTCCCGGCTATGACCTCGTCATTTTTCTTCTTCCCCACCGGCTTTGACTCTCCCGTAACCAGAGATTCGTTGACGTCCGACTCTCCCTCTACCACGCGCCCGTCGGCGGGAATGCGTGCACCCGGCTTCACGCGCACGATGTCCCCCTCCTTGATCTCTTGAAGCGGTATGATTACCGTACTTCCTCCACGCTCCACTTCAGCCTCGTCGGGAAGAAGTTTCGCAAGCTCTTTGAGCGCACCTCTCGCGCCCTTCACTGCCCTCATCTCCAGCCAATGACCGAGAAGCATGATGGCGATAAGGCTGCCAAGCTCCCAGAAGAGCGTGTCGGCGCGACCAAGGAGAACAGAGGCCACGCTCCACACGTACGCGGTCGTGATGGCGAGGGCTATAAGGGTCATCATGCCGGGGCTCCGCGCTTTCATCTCGCGCCATGCGCTCGTTAGGAATATAGCCCCGCAATAAAAGAAGATTACCGAGCCAAGAAGAATTTGCAGGTATGGGAATCCGGGGAATTTCGGGAGCGTGCTTCCGACCAGTGCCTCAAATACCGGCGAGTATAGGAAGAGCGGGATTGAAAGGACCAGCGCGATCCAGAATTTCTGAAGGAATGATGCGGTCTTGTGTCCCGCGTGTTTGTCATGTTTCCCTGTTTTCTGTTCGCTGTCTTCTGTTTTCTGTGCCAGAAGGTTCATCCCGCACTCCGGACACATCCCCGGTCGCTCCTTCACGACCTCCGGATGCATCGGGCAGGTATACCGCCCACCCGCGCCAGCCGATGCGGCACCGGATTTGTACTTCTCCTTGTCTTCTTTGTGTTCGTGACAACATTCCATATTTCCCTAAACGGCATCAACGGCCCTTTTTAGCTTCTCTTCCGCCTCGGCGGCGACGGCGCCAAGCGCGGGATTGTCCGCTAGCCCCATTGCCGCCGAAGGAAGCATAGCGGACACATGTGTCTTACCTCCTTCCTCGTAGACGATGACATTGCACGGCAAGAGAAGTCCGACCTCTTTCTCCGCCTGAAGCGCGCGGTGAGCAAGCGGCGGATTGCACGCGCCGAAGATAACGTAATTGTCGTACTCAATGTTCAGTTTCTTTTTCATCGTCTCCTTGACGTCTATCTCCGTGAGAACGCCAAAGCCCTCCGCGGCGAGCGCGGTCTTTACTGCTTCCACTGCCTCTTCAAAGGCGTGCGGGGTCTGTTTTTTGTATCCGTAGTTCATAGTTATGTAATCCATTATGCACTATTCTGAATCAAGCTCCGCAGCTTCCGCCGCCGCCCACCTGCGCGGGCTTTGTGACGAGACTCATAATGCGCTGGTAGCCTGCGGCGCTTGAATACTCGTAACCAAGTACAGCTTTTGGATCCGCATCCTCCCAATCAGTGCCCTCCGATGCGAGGTATTGCGCTATGGTGAGATAGGTGTCGGGGAACCAGTACGAATTGACCTGAAGCGCGACTTTGTACATCTCGTCTTCGCTTACGCCATTCGCCGCCATGAGCTCCAAGAGTCCGAGCATCGCCATCCCGTGATTACAATCCGGAAAATGCGTGGAATTCCCGCAGCACGGGCGATAGATGTTGCTGCTTGCGCTATTCACGCGCGCCTGCTGCTCAGGAGTCAGTGTTACGAACGAGTGCGCGCCATAGTGGCCCATCGGGCCGCCTTTTGCCAGCGTCCAGCCTCCCGTGGAGGCGAAGTTCCCCGCGCCTCCGTAATCCGGATTCATCATCTCCGTGGTGTCTTGTAGTATGGGATTTGCGTTGCCGAGTCCGAAAGCCCACAGCAAATTTAGAAGCTCCCCCGCGTTGTCGCGGGTCATCACGACCTGTTTTTGATAGTCGGCGGAAAGAAGCGCTTTTGTGTCGTCGCTCATCCCGCCTCTGCCCGCGTAAAGGTTCTGAAGCGCTTCCCCGTCTATCACGCCCGCCTCCACCATCCGCGCGCCGATGTCACCCCAGCGTATGGGGAGCGTGACCCCCTCCTCGGGAATTACTTCCTGCGCAAGCGCTTGCATGTCGGCGGAGCCGGGTGCTGCGCCAAATTGTGCTGCGCCCCCCGCCACGGCTCTAATTCCCACAAACACGAGAATGAGCGCAAGTATTAGCGCGGCGGGTTTCCAATAATTTGTTTGTGTGTCTTCCGTCATATGTTCACCAATTTTTACAGCACTGAATAATTTTCTGTACCATTCCCTTCATCCGCTCATTCCCCCTTTGCGAGAAGAGCGCGATGAAGACTGCCCACATGGCCGCGAGCAGCAAGTACGCTCTCCGCTCCGCATGCGCGTCGGCAAGCAGGATGTAGACGAGCGCGAAAAGCGTCGCCATGAAGGGGAACGTGAAGAGATGATATTCTTCGGGCAATTTTTCCCGCAGAAGATACATGACGCCGATGACGCTTCCGCCCATCAGTATCCCTATCATCAAGGGGTCCACGTCCTTGCCGAGGACGAGCAGGACGAGCAGGACGAGCCATGTCGTGCTCGCGGCGGCGCACGCCGCGCACACCTTGAGCCCCAAGGTGCGCGCGGCCAAGAATGCGACGAACAGCGCCGAGAGTATCCACAGTAGTGTCGTAAGCCCTACCATACGAGTACCTGAATGATGACCGAGGCGATGAGAAGAAGGCCGAGCGTTATTGCCATTCCCTGAAACGGCAGCTGCTCCCCGCGCGCGCGCGTCAAAGCCCGGCTAAGCCACGGGGCTACGGCGACGAGTAAGCCGCCCAATATCGCGCCGAAGAGAAACAGGTCTACGACATACGTTTTGTTGAAGGGCGTCCCGTACTCGCCGCCGAGCGATATATAGAACGGGCCGTAATCTCGGATGAGCGGCATCACGGGAACAACGGTGGAGAGATAGATCAGTAGCGTCAGCACTTCCTTCTGGTAAGGGATGTACCGACGCTTTATCAATGGCGCGAGCCACGCGCCAAGCGCAAGGGCGAACGCGCCTATGAGCACACCTACGATTATGGAGGATATGCCGAGATACGCCGCGAATACCGCGAGAGCTCCTGCCCCGACGGTACACAAGGGGCAGTGCGCAAAAGCGGTCTTCGGAACGAGCGCGAGGAACGGCAGCGCGATGAGTGCGAGTTTTTTCATGGCACTAGAGGGTCATGAAGATATCGCCTCGCTCGCCGTCCTGCGTTATCTCGTATACCACGAAGTCGCTCATCTTTGAGCCGCCCATGCCGGGCGCGCCCATGGGCATACCGGGCATACCGATACCCTTTATGTCCGGCTTATCCGCGAGAAGCTTCGCTATCGCTTCCTCCGGTATGTGCCCTTCCACGATGTAGCCGCCGACTTCGCTCGTGTGGCAGCTTTCCAGCTCATACGGCACGCCGATCTCGCGCTTTTTCGCGCCCAAGTCAGAGTCGCTGATGTTGTGAACGTCTACGCCATAACCTTCTCGCTTGAGATACGTCGCGTACACGCCGCAGCATCCGCACGATGCGGATTTGTGTATGACGACTTGGCCGAGTGGCGGAGTGCCTGATGAGCTCCCGCGCGTGAATACGAATCCAAGAGTCGCAACTCCCGCGACGAGGAGCGCGATAATGATGAATTTATTCATGTTGCTATTTCTGGTTGAGTCTCCTGATAAGAACGAGCAGAAGGAGGAGGCCAGCTGCGAGCCATACGAGCATCGTGAGCATGCCGAGCCAGCCGTATCCGAATCCCAGTCCGCCTATCTGCATGGGCAGACCCATCATGCCGCCGCCGTAATATGCCCCGTAGCCTCCCATCATTGAGCTTCCGTAGCCTCCCATCATCGGCATCACAGGCCCGCCCTGTTCGCCAGACCAGCAGCCGAGGTAGGATCTCCCCATCGCGATGTGTGCCTGCCGCAAAGACTCACTGCCTTCGCCGCCCATCATTTGGTCCATATACTCGTGCGCCGCTCCCGGGTGTATTGTCTCCATGTAGGCGTCGCCCAGCTTCTCAAGCTGGTCTTCCGTGATGCTCGCGCAGTCCACGCCGCTCTGCGCGCTCGTATTTTGGTCTTGGTATATTTCTTCAAGTGCGGACATCACGGCGGCACTTGCCTGACCTCCCTCGCCCTGCAGACCCCCCATCATGCCCTGCGCCGAAGCGGATAGAGCGAACGACAGGATTCCGAGCGTGAAGAATGTTGGTAATGCAATAGTTTTCATATGTTGATTTTTTATGACTAACGACTAAAGAGAGTCGTCGCTAGCCGTAAACCTTGGGATTAAGAATGCCGCTCGCAAACAATTCTACGAGCGGGTTCGCGGGTTGCGGCAGCGCGATACCCGATACCCTGGGGCGCAGCCTAATCATGCCAACATCCCCTGCGAAGCGACGCACGGCATACGAGGCAAAAAATCCCGCTAAAGCGAGAAGCATCACGACGAATATAGGCGCTGCCGACGCCGCCTTTCCTACCACGGTAGAGTGGAAAGCCATTGCTCCGTCGCACAGAGCCGGAGAGACGTGCTCGCCCGCGCACGGCTCACCCAATACGGGAGTGGCTGCGCTGATGCACACTAGGGAGGCGACCACCACAAGACCTACGAGCAAAGCGGCGAATATATGAGCTACACGACCGTATCGTGTACCCGCGCCGAAGTGTGAAAAAAATCGCATAATTATTTTTTCGCGGCTCGCCGGAAGACCCCCAGTATCTCCTGTACGGCCTTCTTTTCCTGATGCCCCCTTATCTGATGCACAACATGCTCGCTTAGATGATTTTCCAGCATTAGATTCTCCACGGAGGAAAGCGCGCTGCGCACGGCGGATGACTGCGTGATGATGTCCACGCAGTAGGTGTCTTTTTCCACCATCTGCTGAAGCCCGCGCACCTGACCCTCCAGCCGCTTCAGGCGATTGAGCACCTTCTTTTTAATTCCGGTTTCCATCACCTTTCATCATATACCCCTAGGGGGTATTGCGCAATAACTCCGCGTGTACAACTTAGCTTACCGTCTCGCCCGCAGCATGTTTTTGGGGTCTCTGCAGCGCGACGGCGCGAAGCCGAGGGAATTTTTAGAGCCGACGCTACGGTCGGCTCCCCGATCCCGC
>JANLHO010000012.1 GCA_024654485.1 Patescibacteria group bacterium
AGAAAATTCACGACCCCAAAAGCGTGCGCGGGGGTGCGTCCAACCAATAGAAAAAGCCGCCTCACCTGGCGGGTCTTTTCTCTTTTTAAAACCCGCCGCCGTGAAGCGGCTTTGATATAGACTCTCCCGTTCCTCTAAAAAGAGCGCGAGACGTAACGATAAAATACTTTGGCGTTCAATCGACAGCAGAGGCTGCCGTTAATTTTTTATGCGAGAGTATTTTATACTGTTATTTCCCGTATGCATAAAGCAACGGAGATAAGTCAAAGAACCACCGTCCGTAAGAGTACACCCTTCTATCGGACACTGTAAAGGACACGCCTGTGGATAAAGGACATAATCAAAATCCCCGCAAAATATAAAGGTCGGTCCTTTATCTTTATACAAAATGGCTAAAATCTACGTCTAGGGGGTGGGGTTTCACCCACACCCAAGACCGCCAAGCCCTCATTTCAGCCCCAATCCTCCCGAAAACCACCCCGCCAGAGACTCATCTCCCTGTTTTATCTTCATCCTCCCTCCAGCCCCAACGACCCCATCCACCCCGTTTCACCCTTCCACCACTGAGGGTGTTATAGGTCGAGCTCCAGCAGGATGGGGCAGTGGTCGGAGCCGTAGATGTCGGGGAGGATTTTGGATGCTTTGATTTTTGATCTGAGGGATTTACTCGCGAAGAAATAATCTATGCGCCACCCCACATTCCTGTCGCGCGCGCGCGCAAAAGGACTCCACCAAGTGGAGTGGCCACGGCCCTCCGTGAAGAGGCGGAAGGTATCCACGAACCCTTTTTCTATCATCGCATCAATGCCCTCGCGCTCCTCCGCCGTAAATCCCTTCCTGCCCTCGTTGGGTTTGGGATTCGCGAGGTCGTCCGGCGTGTGCGCGACGTTCAAGTCGCCGCAGAAGACAACGGGTTTATCTTTTTCCAAGCGTTTCATGTATTCAAGGAATGCCGGATCCCAGTGCTTGTGCCGGAGATTGAGACGCGACAGGTCGTCCTTGGCATTGGGCGTGTACACGGTCGCCACGTACAGTCCGCCGGCTGGCGGACCAAATTCCACCACTACCACGCGCCCCTCCTCATTGGGGTCGCCGTACCCGTCGTCCTTGACGCCGTGCTTCTTCGCGATGTCTTCCGGCAGACCGAATAGGACGCTGTGCGGCTTGGTCTTGGTGAATATCGCCGTGCCGCTGTATCCTTTTTTCTTCGCGGAGTTCCAGTACTCCTCGTATTCGGGCAAGTCCACCTCGCTTTGATGCTCCTCGGCCTTCGTCTCCTGAAAGCAGGCGACATCCGGATTCACTTTCTGCAGGAAGGGGACCAAGACACCCTTCTTGTGCACGCTCCGTATCCCGTTGACGTTCCACGAGATGAGTTTCATATTCATATCTGCACGATAGCACGCCTCGTTCACAGGAACATCACCTGCTTCAGGAGACAATGTAAGACGCGGGGGGAGATATACGTCTCAATGTTTAGCAAGAGGGATCTTTCCCCGCAAATAAAGTTAATAATCAAAATAATAGAAAATAACAGAAATAAGCGTGCGTATGGCAATGAAACACATAAGTGAAATATTGAGTGAACGCCGCCCTCATCTGGCGCCGCGTGCGCTGCAGATGAGCATGTTTGACGTGCAATCCGAGAAGGGGGGTCGCGAGTGGGCCGCATTCGGTGCACCGCGCGAGGAGAAACCAGCTCGTTACCGTCTTATCACCGCTCCCGGCGTAGAGATAAAGCGCAAGCTGCGCTTGCGCCTACCAGCGCACGCGGGCTATCCGCAGTCTCTGAGCGCACGTACGACCCGCTGGGCTCGCTAGTCTCTTCGCTTCGCCTTTTCTATCTCCAGATACTCTAGAAACTGCGTCTTGAGGGATTTGAAATCGGAGGTCACGCGTTTGCGCCGAGCTTAGTCGTAGCGTCGCACAATATTGCGACCTTGTCCGAGCGCAAATAGTGTGGTTGTATACAAGCTGCACAGCATACGAACGAGCCCCTGTGCGGCTCACCAACGACGAGGCGAAGACATGGATAAAAAGTCGGTGGCCGCACGGTATGCGGCCCATTTCGGAGATATCCTACCCGATCTCCCCGGGCACAAAACCAAGGGTCGGCAGGCGGCCGTTGCTGCGCGCATCCACGCCTACGCTGCAAACGTGCTGCCCGATCTTCTCATGAGCCGGGATGAGGCGCGACAGCGCGCCGAGAAGTACGAGGAGGCCGACGACGACATCTGACTGACGCGGCGAAGCCGCATCACACGGGGGCGGTACGCGCAGACGTACCGCCCCTTTTACTTTAGATATTTTTTCTTTTTGAGTTTATCCGGCAGGTAGCTCTCCTCATCGTATTTTTCATAACCTTCCCCGTACTTCAATTCCTTCATCAGCTTCGTCGGCGCGTTGCGCACCTTTAGCGGGATGGGGAGCGCGCCGAATTCTTTCACGTCTTCCTGAGCTGCGCGCAGCGCATCGTACGCGCTCCTGTCTTTCTTGCACCGGGCGAGGTAGGCGACGCCGTGCGCGAGATTTATCGCGCACTCGGGGTAGCCTATCGTCTCGCACGCGCGGAATACGGCATCGGCGACGACAAGCGCCGTGGGCTGCGCTAGGCCTATATCCTCGCTCGCGAAGATGACCATACGCCGCGCGATGAATTTCGGATCCTCACCCGCCTCCACCATACGCGCGAGATAGTGAAGCGCTGCGTCGGGCTGGGAGGCGCGCATGCTCTTTATGAAAGCGGAGATTGTGTTGTAGTGCTCGTCGCCCTTTTTATCGTAGCGGATGTGCTTGGACTGCACCGCCTCTTTCAGAGTCTCCAGAGTGATCTTGCCGTAGAGATTTTGCGCTGTCTCAAGAGCGCCCAGCGCCTGCCGCGCATCGCCCCCAGCCATTTGCACGAGCCACGCGCTTGCCCCGTTATAGATGCGGCTACTGCCGCCAGTCCGCTTTGCGGACTTACCTCTAACGGGGCGGGCCGCTTTTCGCAGCTCCACATATGCACGATTTATTATTGCTCCCATCTCCTCCTCGGAGTGTTCGTTCAAGACGAAGACGCGGCAGCGCGAGAGGAGGGGAGCGATAACCTCAAAGGAAGGGTTTTCCGTCGTCGCGCCGATAAAGGTGATGTCGCCGCGCTCTACGAATGGAAGCAGGAAATCCTGCTGAGCTTTGTTGAACCTATGTATTTCATCAACAAAAAGAATCTTCGGTCTGGAGAACGCTTTCATCTGTTTGCTGTTTGCTGTTCTCTGTTCACCCAAGACTTTCCTTATATCTTCTTTGCCGGCATCCACCGCCGAGAGCTCGTAGAAGTCGGCGCCGAGTGCACCGGCGTAGATGCGGGCGAGCGTGGTCTTACCGCTCCCCGGCGGACCCCACAAGATGAAAGGAAAGAGCTGCTTTTTCTCTATCGCGATACGCAGGGGTTTCCCCTTGCCGGTGAGGTGCTTCTGTCCCACGAATTCATCCAGTGTCGCAGGGCGTATCCTAGAGGCAAGCGGTTCCATCATATTGAGCAGTATACCCCCACACCAACTTGCGCCTCGTTTTGCGAAATCATATGCCCGAACACAGCACGCCTACGCGCGAGGATTTTTATACAGACTCCTGTCAAACGCGGCAAAACAGCAGCAAGGCGCAGGTTGGTGTGGGGGCAGGCTCCTTCCACGCGCGCACCGCATATCCCCTTGCGTCTTTCACTTGGGGGATTATCATGCGGATATATGAGTACCAAGTCTATCGTTATTTGGGTTGTCATTATAATAATCGTTTTAGCGGGAGGTTACTTTATTTACACCGGCATGGGTTCGGACACGCAGGCCGCGCCGGACGCGGCGCAGGGCGCAGCTCCTGCCGACGAGCAGGTGCAAGGTCAGGATGTCACCGTAGGGACAGGCGCAGAGGCGACGCCCGGCTCGGTCGTATCGGTCCTTTACACCGGCACCCTGCCGGACGGTACCGTATTTGATTCGTCGGAGGCGCACGGCAACGAGCCTCTGGTATTCACCCTCGGCGAGCAGGGACTTCTACCGGGATTCCAGATAGGTATCAACGGAATGAAGGTGGGGGGCGAACGACTGCTATCTATACCTCCTTCTCTCGCCTACGGCGCGCAGGACGTCACTGATGCGGACGGCAACGTCATAATTCCGGCCAATTCAACGCTCATCTTCAGCGTGAAGCTCATCAACGTTGAAGACGCGGCCCCGGCCGACGAAGCGACGCAGTAAACGACGGCGCACCCGGCACGCCGGGAAGTCGTACGTGCGCTAACTAAATACGGGTTAAGTGCGGATTAATAACACTTTTCACCCCTCTTTTCTCGGTTGGTGTAAATTGACCGGCGTTTTTTCAATTTTCAGGTTCTGTAGTTACGGAATACAAATCACTTACCGTTTTTTCTTCCCCATTACGGCACGCGTGCAGGAGGGTCAGTGCTTGATTCACATAATTCTGGCTAAAATCGCCGACCGTGAGCGTGTTCCTGTCTATAGTTCCGAGTGCTGACCTTTGGTATGCGATCTTATCCTCGGATTTGTGATGTACTGCATTAAGAGGGCCGTTTTTTTGAAATGTCTCTATACGTATAAATGAACCGTCGGCGCAGATAAAGTCATCTGATGTTGGTGTGACGGCTTCCCGAACGTCGTACCTCCATAAAACCGGAAATATTACCGAAGGAAGCATATAAACATACACAATGATCAGTATTGGCGATAACGCACCGAGCTTCGCTATCGCTGGCAGAGTGCGTAAATCCTTTGTTCTAAGGCTCCAGAAAGCGATCAGGACAAAAACAGGGTAAATTAAGACCGCAACAAACAAACTGACATTGTATATTCCTGCAAGTCCTTGTATCCCCGTATATTCTGATAGCGCAAAATGTAAAAATATTGAAAACATTTGCATTACCCAAGGAACAAGTGTGAGGGCCAGCGATATTTTATATGCCGTCAGCCAATACTTCTTGTTGCCGGCCACATTATTTACTTGGTTGGTATCACCAGGCAGGAACATCGCCTGATTATAACAACGGGATACGCAGTATTTCGAAAGTGGTGAATTTCTTAATGGGGATAGGATATGGTAAATGAGGCTCTAATCTGTAAGGTGCAGGTTTTGGCAACGCAGGCTTAACCTTCGTAGACTAGAGCTGGTATCGACCCCATAGCGCAAAACCACGCCAAAGTTTGGCCCTCGGGCTTGCCCACACACCAACTCTGGCACAGTTTTGCGGGGGCGACATGACTTAGAGGAAATGCGCTCTGCGCGTGCACAAATTTGCCTTTTTAGGGCTATGCAGAGGCAAAACATGGCGATGCCAGCGTTGGTGCTTGGGCTTGCGCATTCATGAGTAATGTGATATACATAGCGCATGCTTACGAAGCGCAAGAAGGCCAACGAAATAGCGAAAGTGCGCCAGCACGACACCGATACCGGCTCCCCGCAGGTGCAGATAGCCGTTTTGACGCGCCGAATAGAGGAGCTTTCGGACCATCTGGACCGCAACCGCAAGGATAAGCACAGTCGCAGGGGGCTTCTGGGCCTCGTGGCCGACCGTCGCAAGCACCTCACATACCTTGAGAAGCACAACAAGCGCGCGTATAGCACCGTGGTCAAGAAGCTAGGCCTGAAGAAGTAGCGAACAGCCAACAGATAACAGCGAACAGGGCTGTCTGCTATACTTCCGTAAGAAGGCGATTTTTATTACTGTTTTCTGTTCGCTGGTAACTGTTCACTATTTTTATGGCTATCATCAAACACCCTGATCAGCGTGTCGGCGTATTCAT
Organism: Patescibacteria group bacterium; assembly: GCA_024654485.1. GTDB lineage: Bacteria > Patescibacteriota > Minisyncoccia > Phycocordibacterales > UBA2100 > UBA10103. The sequence goes on from JANLHO010000012.1 coordinate 5,796, forward strand.
AGACACGCAAAACCTTTATCACAGTGCGAAAAATCTGTATCACGCGCGGGTCAATTTCGGCAACGTGCTTAAGGATTCCGTCGCGGGACGCCGCCTGATACGGGCGCGTGCCTACATGGTCACCACCGAAAGCGGCGAGGAAAAAGGATTTCTGGAGGCCCTCACCAAGGTGGGCATAGAACCCAAGACCAAAGATTTGCAGGTCTTCTACGGCGGCGCAAAAAAAGCCGACTGGGATGTCGGCATGGCGGTGGACGCCATAACCGCCGCCCCGAAGGTGGACACCGTCATACTCTTCACAGGCGACGGCGACTTCATCCCTCTCGTTGACTACCTCAAGATACATTCGGGCTGTCAGGTGGAGGTCGTCTCTTTCGGACGCTCCACCTCCGGCCGCCTAAAGGAGGTCGCCGACCACTTCCGCGATCTGGATGAGGACCCGCGGCGCTATCTCATGAACTATCGGCCCGTGCGAGGGGCTCGCGCTCGCGCCGAGAACCGCGATGTATCAGTCTCCGCTCCGGAAGATTCCATAGCGCCTTCCGCCGACGACATCTCCGACATCGGAAAGATAACCGGCGTGGAGTAAGGGCGACAACGCGGCAAGGCTCCGCCTTGCCGCGTTTCGCCTAGACACCTTCGGGTTTGTACTCTTTCTCGAACGCCTCAAACTGACGTAGGAATTTTTTTCGCAACTCGTCCCGCAGTATCAGGTTTGGTTGGAGAGGGTACGATCGCGCACCGAGACGCTTAAAGTCTACGATCACGGGAAGCCACTCTTCGGCCGATGCTTTTCTTACGAGAATATTGGATCCCCTGTGAAAAACGCCAAGGAGGGGACGTTCCTCGGCAAGGAATACCCGCCTCAACTCGTCGATCTTTTCCCAAAACGATGTATTCTCGATCCGTCCGTGCTCGCGGGTCTCTTCTTCCACCGATAGCGACGGCGCACCGTCGAAATTCATTACCCGCTCCTGCACGATAACACCCTGTATGATCCGGGTGGATGCGGCGAATTGTTCCCGCACCGTGCTGGGTAGCGCCTTGTAGTTCTCGTAATCCACTTCGTTGATGTTCGTTTTCCCGAATTTGAGCAGAGTATAGGCCGAACTCGGGTAGTGAACGGTACCTAGGGAATACTTTTTCTCAATGGACGTCTTCGGAGTCTTCGCCACATGGTCCTTGTCGGGTCCGACAAGAAACGTGTCGCGGTATCGGCTCTTGCTGTTGTGCCGTAAGGGTTCTCTATCCATAAGGCCATAGTAGCACCGTCGTTCAGCGTCGTGTAGACTGAAAATGTCTATGTGGTATAGTGGCCCGCATACAAGATAACCGTGGCGGCCGGATAGGCAGTCTTGGCGAAAGCCAGTGCTGAAATCCGTTCGTCACCCAATAGATAAATGCAAAAGAAAGAGTACGCTCTCGAGATAGGAGGGCAGACAATGACGGCCGAGTTCAACGACTGGGCCGACCAATCCAACGGCTCCGTCCTGCTAAGGATGGGCAACAGCGCGGTCCTCGCGACGGTGGTCATGAGCAATCGCGAGTCCGACAAAAATTACTTTCCGCTATCGGTGGAATACGAGGAGAAATTCTACGCGGCCGGGGCCATACTCGGCAGCCGCTTCATACGCCGCGAGGGTCGGCCATCCGACGAGGCGATACTCTCCGGACGCGTCGTAGACCGTACGATACGCCCGCTTTTCCCCAAAGGGCTGAAACGCGACGTGCAGGTCATCATCACGGTGCTCTCAATAGAGGACTACGACACCGACATTCTCGCCATCAACGCCGCATCGCTCGCGATAGCGACATCGGACATCCCGTGGAATGGGCCCGTCTCCGCCGTGCGCATCGGGCGCATCAACGGCTCCGAGTTCGTCGTCAACCCCACGTATGAGCAGCGTGGCGCAGAATATTCGCACCCGACCGGCGGGGACCCCGAAAACGGCGAGCGCATGGATCTGGTGGCATGCGGCAAGGACGGCCTTATCAACATGATAGAGGTCGGCGCGCACGAAGTATCCGAAGACGTCCTGAGCGACGCGCTGGCGAATGCAAGCGAGGAGATAGAAAAGATACAGGCGTGGCAGGCGAAGATAGTGGCTGAGCTGGGTAAGGAGAAGCAGGCCTTCGCATCTCCCGCCGATGAAAAGGAGGTAGCGGCGCTCTTTGAGGAGATAATGAATCCAAAGCTTGCGGCCCAGAATGGACGCATAGACAGACACGACCTCTACGCTCTCAAAAGCACTTGGATGCAGGAGGCTTCCGAGAAGCTGCCCGACGCCAATCCGCAGACGCTGGACGGGTACTTCGAGCAAAAGCTGGATGAATTTGTGCACAAGCTCGCCATAGAAAAAGACGAGCGAGTGGACGGACGAGCTCTTGATGAGGTCCGTACGCTTCACGCGCAGGCCGGCGGCATCTCGCCCATCATTCACGGGACAGGGCTTTTCTACCGCGGCGCCACGCACGTCTTGGCGGCGCTCACTCTCGGCGGCCCCGGAGACGCGCAGCTCGTGGATACCATAGAATTCCAGGACGCGAAGAAGACCTTCATGCTGCATTACAACTTCCCGCCCTTCAGCGTCGGCGAGACGGGCAGGGTCGGCGGATTCAACCGCCGCATGACGGGCCACGGCGCCTTGGCCGAGAAATCACTGCGCCCCATGCTCCCCGACAAGGAGAAATTCCCCTACACGATACGCATAGTATCCGAGTGTCTCGCCTCCAACGGCTCCACCTCCATGGGTACCGTCTGCGCGGGAACGCTCGCGCTCATGGATGCGGGAGTCCCCATCACACGCCCCGTCGCCGGCATCGCCATGGGACTCATGTCCGACTCAAAGACCGGCGCCTACAAGATACTGACAGACATCCAGGGGCCGGAAGACCATCACGGCGACATGGACTTAAAGGTGGCAGGTACCTCGGAGGGTGTGACAGGCGCACAGATGGATGTGAAAGTGGAAGGCGTCTCCCTCAAGGCGCTCTCCGAAGCGCTCGCGCAAGCCAAGAAAGCGCGCTTGGAAATTCTGGGGGTTATCGCGAATGCGCTTGCCGCGCCCCGCGAAGACATCTCGCCCCGCGCGCCTAAGATACTTACGACCAAGGTCAAGCAGGGCCAGATAGGGCTCGTCATCGGCCCAGGCGGCAAGACCATCAACGGCATACGCGACGAGACCGGATGCGACGACATCACGATAGAGGAGGACGGAACGATATTCGTCACGGGCAAGAACGGCACAGCGGAAGCCGCGCTCAAGCAGATAGTGGACCTCACCCGCGATTATCTCGTTGGCGAGCGTTTTGAGGGGCCGGTAGTGCGCATGTTGGACTTCGGCGCGTTCGTGAAGATAGGACCAAATACGGACGGCCTCGTCCACGTCTCGGAAATAGCTCCCTTCCGCATAGGAAAAATATCGGACGCCGTCGCAATAGGCGATGTCGTCCCCGTGGTAATCAAAGAAATTGATGAGAAAGGACGGTATAATCTTTCTATCAAAGCCGCCGATCCGGAATGGGCCGCTCGCAAGGGCCTGAAGCCGGAACAGGGCGGTGGAGAATACCATGGCGGACAACGAAGCAGCAACGGGCCTCGGAGGCGCATCTAAACAACCTATGCAAGGCGCGCCTGCCGGCGCGCAAAAACAAAAGCCCGCCGCGATGCCGGCGGGGGAAGACAATAGTTCGCCCGAAGACGCATTCATAGTGGAGGAGACCATCACCAAGCCGCATGCTCCGACGCCGCCGAAGGCTGCAGATAATGGCATGCAAGCCTCCCCTGCTCGGAAAGTGCCCGCGCAGCCGGTTCCGCCGCCACTCAAAAGTCCCGAGCCAAAATCTGCTCCCGCTTCCGCAGCCAAGCCAAAGCCCGCTTCCGCGCCTCAGATGCCGCCAACTCCGCCCGCGCGGCCTGTTCCACCACCTCCGCCGAAGGCCCCCGCACCGACGCCTGTGCAGAAAACGCCTCCTCCCGCACCCGCGCCTGATCCCATGTCCCCCAAGGGCGAGGAGGAGCTCAAGAGCAACATAGCGGCACTCCTGAAAGACGTGAAAATACCCGAGCGAAGAGATCCTTCCGAATCCGGAGGAAAGAAAACGTACGAGGTCAGGCAATTTGATACGGCGCTAGGTGCGCGGTCTGAAGAGACGGAGTCGTCTCCCGCGATGAAGCCGCCTGCGGCGCAAGCCGCATACTCGGCGGGTCCCCTAGATGCCGTCACCACGATGCCTCATGCCGAAGAGAGTGGGGCCGCACCGTCTCAAAGGTCCGAGAATGATCTGGTCACCGTCCACACACTAAAAGACGACCTGAGGCGCGTCGTACACGACGACAAGGTTTCCTACGTGCGCGCCGTTTCGCTGGAGGAGGAGCGCCGGCATCGCGATAAGAAGGACGCCCCGAAGACGGAAGGACAAGCGCAACGCTCCAAGCGGGTGTTCACCATACTTTTTGGCATAGGAGTCCTCGTATTCCTTGGCGCCAGCGCGCTTCTGGGCATATATGCGATACAGTGGGCGCGCTCATCCCCGCCGCCAACGACCGCCTCCTCCATATTATTTTCCGAAAACTCCGTCTTTTTCCCGCTGGACGGCCAATCGCCGACATCCATAAAACAGACACTCGCGCAGGCGCGACTTTCCTCCAACGCAACGCTCGGCTCCATCACCCGGATCATACCTACGGTATCCGCGGCGGCCGACGACGGGACAACCACCCAAAAACCGGCGACCTTCGCCGAATTCATGCGTGCGATAGGGGCGCGCCCGCCGGAAGATCTTCTGCGCGCGCTATCAAGCGACTTCTTTTTCGGCATACACACCGTAGACAAGAACGCGCCCATCATTATCGTACCCGTGCTTTCATATCAGCGCGCATTTGCCGGCATGCTCGCATGGGAGGCGGCGCTCAATTCCGACCTCGCTCCGGCGTTCCAGCCACTCACGCTCCAAACGACCGACGAGACCGGTGGACCCGCCATTCGCGCCTTCGGAGATTTCGTAATGCGCAACTACGACACCCGTGTACTGCGCGACGATTCTGGGCAAATACAGATGTACTACTCCTTCCCCACGCAGGACATCCTAGTTATAGCGGAGAGTCCCTACTCATTCAACGAGATACTCGGCCGTTTGCAGGCGGAAAGACGCCTGTAGCATACTTTGGCCTAAGTTTGATATAATGTCGGAGCTATGGATAGCATTACGGAGCAGCAGCTGGAAGAATTTCGCGGCGCACTTGAAGCGGAGAAGGATTCTCTTGAGGAGGAGCTCGCGGCGCACGGCAAGAAAGTGGGAGGAGATTGGGAAGGCAAGTCGGAGTCCGAGGGAATTGATTCGGATGCGAACGACGCTGCCGACAACATAGAAGAACTTGTGACGAATGTGCCCCTCGTGGAGGAGCTGGAAAAGCGCTACCACGAAGTGCGCGACGCACTTGTGCGGATAAAGAAAGGGGAGTACGGGAAGTGCGCCACGTGCGGCGAAGACATCCCGATGAAACGCCTTGATGCGAACCCCGCGGCATCCGCCTGCGTCGCCCACGCGGTATAGCGCCGGCTAGGTCTCGGGATTTCGAGACCCCAAGCCCCACATAAAATCAAAATAGGCGCTGAGCGTATTGGAGAATTGCTTGCTTTCAATTATAAAACCGAAATTCTCCTCCTTAGTTGAGACCATCGCTACCTTGTGGTCATAAATCATAATCATGGCCGCGTGGAAAACATGCGGGGGCAGGTAGCGCACGCAGCGTTTTAGCTTCGGATTTTCCATCCCCCTCTCTTGTGTGTATATATCCCCAGACACAGGGTGCAAATCACGTGCCGTGATGCCGCGCGCAACCCTCTTTTTTATATAGTCTTTAATGAACGCATCTCCCACGGCGGCGATATGGTCCTTCACGCGGACGATTTGTCTGACCTGCTTGGACTTGCACTCCAGAATGTCACCGTAAATTTTCTTAATGCCATCCCTTCCTTCAAAGAAGGTTATCTTCGGTCTAGCGTGACGCGTAAGGAACAATTCCGACAATCCCGGCAGGGCTTCTTCAACTTTCCGTTTCTTATCTTCCTGTAATGAGAGAACGACTTCAGGATTTACCGCCCTGTACAGTTTCGTTTTCCCCTTGTAACTGCTCACTATCAGGCCCATGGAAACCAATTCGTCTACCACGCCATAGGTCGTTGTTCTCTTGATCTGGGCCTGCCGCGCGATTGCCGGCACTTTCGCCGGGCCTAACTCCAAGCAGGCGATATAGACACCTGCCTGTTTTTCATCAAGACCCGATGACATCAAAGCTCTTTTGTACATATTTTCCGACAATTATTGTCTCCCGATATAATCTTATACAAAGCCGTTTACTGTGGTCAGGCAATATAATAGTACATTACTCACGACAAATTTCCAGTATGGCTCGCACAATGCGAACAGACCATGGTGGTCTTTGGAGAGCGAGATGAATAGCACCGATAAGGGGCGATCCTGGGATCGTAACGAGCTGGAAGCACTGGCGCTTCGATACGAGCGGGACGAGCATTCAACCAGAAATGAATATGATTTCGTGCGCGGTGGACTCATGGCGCTGGACGAGTTCGACTGCGCCAGGGTCGTCTATACCAAAGGGAAAGGCTGGAAGCCGCTCTGATTCCGACACCCTCTGTTCTTTCTTCGTCGCCCGATGGCAACATCGGGCGACTCTCTTTATCTCTATTTTCGTGAACTCCAAGACTGTGGACGGTGAAAAAGCTGTTTCGGGGTTTGCGTGTGTATTCTCGGCTAAAGGTCGCGCAAAACTTGATACAATGCATCGGTGATGTCGGATATGTCGGTAGAATCCGGATTCGCGCGTGTCTTCGGCGCTCAGCCGATGCTCCCTGCGGCTGCGGTCGTCTCAGTAGAATGCGACATCGTGCGCGGTCTTCATGCTTTCACCATCGTGGGGCTGCCGGACAAATCCGTGGAGGAGGCGAAAGACAGGATAGCGGCGGCGATAAAAAATACCCATCCGACAAGCCCGGAGCAGACCGACTATGATCTGGAATCGCCCAAGC
>JANLHO010000056.1 GCA_024654485.1 Patescibacteria group bacterium
CCGGCTTCAGGTCTTCGGCGATGTCCACTGTCGTCACTGCCACGCCACGAGCTGCTAGCTCGCGCGCGACTATACCTTCCCCTACGCCCACCTCAAGAAGCTTCTTTGCGCCGGTCTTCTCTACGAGCGCTAGCTGGTGCCAATATGAATTCCATCTCTCCTGCGAGCGGTATGCTCCGCCCGCATAATGAGATTTATCAACTTGCGCGGAATAGCTCATGAGCCGAGTTTGGTAAGGATAGCGGGAATGAGCCGTGCAAGCGAGTGTTCGCGCTCTACTGTCGCGCGTAATTCTGCCATATCGGTACCGTGTGCGCGCAGTAGTGCATCCGCGACCGACTCCGGAGAATACTTCTCTACGAAAAGTCCGTATTGCGAGAGCATCTCGCGGAATGTTTCGTTGGTGGTAACCGTCGGCACGGATGCCGCGAGCGCTTCAAGGACCGCCTTGTCCACGCCCCCCGTCTCGGACAAATTGAGGAAAACGTCCGCCTTTGCCAATAGGTCGGGAACCTCGCCGTGCGACACGGGTCCCAAAATGTGCACGCCCGCCGCATACGGGCTCTTAGAGATCTCGGCACGCATGCGTGCTTCGTAGGACTTATCCGCGCTCGTAATCGGGCCGCCCGCTATAGCAAAAGTGAACGGCACGCCTCGTTCATGCAGGACGTCCAATACTTGGAGCATCTCCATAACGCGCTTTGAGGGGCTTATACGACCTATGGTAAGGATGCGCAAAGATGCATCTCCCGCTTCGGTGCGCGGCTTGAAAATTGATGTGTCTATGCCATGCCCCACCGGCACGACCTTGTTGCTCTTGAGTCGTATGCTCTCGGTATTGGCGGTGAAAACAACGTTTGCGAACATATCGGCAATGCGCAAGTACGGCGCGACCCTCTTGTGCACATACCACAGTCCGACTTTCTTATTCCACAAACGCCAGAACCAGCCGCCCAAGACGACGTATTCCGGATTCATGTGAACGAAAACGGCATCGTACTCGTCACGCAGCGCTATGATATGACGATAAAAATTCCTGACGTAGAACATGCGCGCTTTTGCTTTATCCAAACCCCGTGAGTCCGCAGGACTTTTACGGGGCTTCCCCAGCGAATGCACAGTAACGTTCTCCGGCAGCTCGTGCCGCCCCTCTTTCAGACAAATGACGTGCACATGCTCGCAATGCTTCGCGAACTCGGCTATCCAGCGATGAAAAAAGCCCAAGACCGGATCATCAAGGTCAACGGCTTGTGTGCATATCAGAAGCCGTGGACCAATCGCCATATTCTATTTTCCCGTCTGGCCGCCCTTGCGACGAAGCATTTCAAGCATCGCCGGAACGACCGACGAGAGCGCGTGCTCGCGGCGCACATAAGCAATGAGCTTGCCGCGCTCGCGTTCGCGCTCCTCGGGCGAGAGCGCTAGCGCGGCGGTGATCGCTTCTGATACGCTCTTTTCGTCCGACTTCGGTACGAAAAGTCGTTCGTCCACGACCCAGCGAAGGATGGGGTCGGCAGTCACTACGATGCACCCCGCGCCGCATGCCTCAAAAAGCGTTTTGTTGAACCCTCTCCGCGAGCCGATGTGTACGAAAATATCGTGCTTGGCATAGACATCGGGCGTCTTGTCGTGCGGGACGCTGCCGCGGAAGGTGACGAGACCTCTCTTCTCCAGCTCCGCGGAGTTCTTGCGAAGCTCCTTGAGATACTTATCGTCCCCAGAGCCCGACGCTCCGTAGATATCAAAAGAAAATCGGCTATTATTCTTCGCAATGCGACCAAGCGCGGCAAGCGTGGTGTCCAGCCGCTTTTCCGCCGTTATTCTCCCCAAAAAGAGCATGGAATCCGGGCCAGCCTTTCTCTCCGCGACGTCGTACATATCTACGTCCACTCCCATCGGTATTTTGCGCGCGTGAGGGAGCTGCGATACATAGGAATCCGGACTTGAGTAGAAAAGCACATCTGCGAGGGATGCGGCGACACGCGTACGGAGAGAAGCGCGCGCGTCGTTGTACCAGAATCCCACGCGCTTCCCGAGAAGCCGCCAGAGCAGACCTCCGATGAGCAGGTACTCCGGATTGAGATGTACGAGAACATCGTCGTACTCATGGCGGTATTTCCATGCATAGTGGATAAAGCGTATGCCGTAGCGCAGTCTCTTTATCAGGTGGATGCCGCGCGCCGCCTCCGTGCCATGTGAGCCAGCAGTGCTTTTGTGGGGTTTGCCGAGCGAGTGTTCGGAGACGTTGGCAGGAAGCTCTCCCTCACCCCGACCGAGGCACACGACGTGCACGCGCGAAGCATGTCGGGCGAATTCCTCTACCCACCGGTGGAAAAAGCCGAGCAGAGGGTCCGCCCTATCCAAGGCCTCGGTCGCTATCAGGAGCCTGACCGGGGAATACACCGAGCTAAGCTCCGGTACTTCCACGCTAGGCGCCGCTCCCGCGAGTACATCCGTACCATATACATCCTCAAGAATATCCAAGTCCTTTCCGGTAGAGCGCAAAAGATCTATGTTCTTTTCCTCCATCGCCTTCAATACGGCGATGCCGTGCTCGTCGGGAAGCTTTTGCTCATACTCCGCGCGGAGCGCGGCGACATCCTTTATGAAGCAATGTCCTCCGGCGCCGCGTCCGCTCTTGTGCACCGGGCGGGCGTAGCGGTTGGATATCATCGGGTCGGCCTCCATGGCCTTCTGGACCAGATTCCAGTCGCACCCGTGCGCGGAGGCGAAGTCGTACATGAGATTGAAAAAGACGACCTGCGTATAGCCGCTCCCGTTGTGCGTGTATTTTATTATCTCCGCTTCCGTGCTACTGCACGTGAGACTGAAAGGCGCGCTCGGGAGTACCGCGTGTATCTCCTCCGCTATCTCCCTCTGGCGCGGCGAATCGTCCGTAAGACCCACGACATTGGAGAAGGGGTGGGCGGCATCGTGCGCCGCCGTCGCTTCGCTTAAAAATTCCGGCGAATAGATAACGGTGCGGTCAGGATATTCTTTTTGCAGCCGCCTCGCCGTCCCCGGCACGATGGTTGACTTGATGACCGCTGTTTTATCCTTGCCCACCAGCTCTATGCCAGCTCGGACGATGGAGAAATCAAAGCCCTTTGGCGTCGTCGGGGTCGGAACGGCGATGAAGACGATGTCGCAATCCCGTATCTTATCCTTATTGGCGATGTACGGCTCTTCCAGCGAGTACCTGACGACCCGATATCCGCGCCGCTCAAAATCATCAGCGTAATTCTTCCCGATGAATCCCTGTCCTATGAATCCGATGAGCGGTTTTTGGCCTTTCATTGCGCTGTATTATGTCGTTTTTCGGAGGGAACGCAACAAGCCGCGACGTTATCGCGGTACGCGCCGACGTACTCGTCAAAACTTTTGTACGGATAATCCTTGAGCTCTCCCGCGCGCGGACCGCTCTTGAACCACTCCAGAAGTGCATCAGCGAACTTCTCTTCCGTCGTCACGATGGCGCCCGCTTCGCGCGCGACTCCCACATCGGTGGAGAGGACAGGCACCGCCCTCGCAAGCGCCTCCACGATGACGAGGCCGTACCCTTCATAGCGCGAAGTGACGAGCGCTATATCGGCAAGCGCGTAATACGGCGCGGCGTCTTTCTCCCCCTCAAAGAAAACGCGGTGCGATACGCCAAGTCGTGCGGCAAGCGCCTCCAGCCCTGCGCGCTCGCTCCCGCCGCCGACGATAATGAGGCACGAATCTTTTGCCTCGCCCGTAGGGCTATGGCCGAGGGGCGATGACTCTGCGAACGCGCGTACGGCGAGGCCGACATTTTTCTCCGGCTCCAGCCGCGCAACGACCAGCAGCTTTGACTTGAAAGATACGAAGCGCGCCTCCAACGCCGCATCCGGCGGCGCGTTCTTGAATCTCTCTATGTCCGCGAATATGGGAAGAATGGTGGGAGTAGCTTGTAGCTTGTAGCTTGCAGCTTGCAGCGAATCCTTGATGCGGGCGGATACGACGCGGATGCCGCTGGCGCGATGGAGGACGAAGCGGGCGATAATCACGCGGATTCGGTTGCGGAGCGAATGCGGCGCATACTCCGGCGAGAGAAAGTCCGTGTGCACTTGCACGTGCAGCGGCACGCGCAGACGCTTCGCGACGAACCATGCGACGAGACCCGACTCAAAAGGGTCCTGCACGGAAACGACATCGGGCCGCGGGAGCGTACGCGCGATGCGATATGCGTCTAATCCGTAGGAAAGGCGCGAGACTGAATTGGTCGGATACACGGCAAGCTCTCCTTCCGAGTAGCTCTTCGCGCCGTCGCTTTTCAGCGAGAAGCCGATGATATACAGATGCCCGAATTTATCGGCATACGCTTTTTGGCGCGATGCCGCAGGCGTGCCGGAGAAAAGTATCCCCCGCTTTGACCTGTCCGAGCCGATTTGGAGGACCCTCATACGGTTTTCGTAATGAGCGTTAAGAATTCTCTAGCGATATCATCGTACGTGCGCACTTCATTGAAGATAGCTATCTTCATCCGCAGGAGCTCGTAGTGCTCCGGATCGGCCAGCTTCTCAATGCCGCGCGCCATATCTGCTTCGTCCAGCGGGTCCACGATGACTCCGTATTCGCCGAAGCGCTGCGCGTACGCCGAGTACTTTGTGAGGAGGAAGGGTTTGCCGCACCGGATGGAATCTATGATGTAGTTGGGTGTGATGTCGCTTATAGAAGGCAGTGCGACGGCGTAGCAGGAGCGCATGCGCTCAGCGAGCTCCGCATGCGGGAGAGTGCCCGTCTCCAGCTCTATATCGGTATATTCCTTCTTGGCCTCGGCGAATGCGCGAGTAAATGCTGCGATATTTTTCAGCGCAATATCGCGACTATAGAGGATAAAGTTCTTTTTCTTAGGGGCCAACGGAGCGAGTTTCTGCAGAATGGCATTTTCAATGACGCTGATCCGCGCAATGTCCAGAGCATATTCCTTTTGCCATATGTCGCGGAGCCACTCCGACGAGAAGGCCGCGCGACACCGGCGCAGAACGAAGCGGCTGATGCGGAACGCGGCGCGCTCTTTCCAATTCCACCGCTCGCGATGCCGATACATCTCCGGCAATGGCAAGAGGTCTTTCGTGCGCTCCACGTACATCTCCCACACGGCGTCGCCCCCGATACGCACTACCAGAGGAGTGCGCGTTAGCATGTGAGCAAGTGTGGCGGGAAACCCGACCGAAAAAGTATCAAAGGCGATAATGGCATCACTCCTCGTCGCGTACCAAAGAAGCTTGAGTGTGTATAGCGCGTGCCGGATGCCGATTGGAAGACGCTTCAGCCCGCCGTACAGGACGACGCGCACGTCGTGTCTCCGCTTTTCCAGGGCATGGGCTAACTCTTTCGCATACAGCGCCGGCCCGCCTATCTCCGGCGGGTACACTCCTGTCGCGATAATGATGCGCATTCGGTAATGCTATAGCAAATCATCAGGGGGCGCGAGTGGCGCCCCCCGTCGTTTGTCGTTGCGGCTCACGATGCGTTCTTTGATCGGTGAGCAGCCCGCTCTCCTTCCATGAGGGATTGGCGGTCCTTGATCGATAGATCAACGGCTTGGGCATAGGCTGTCAGCCAAACTATACCCCATCCGCCAAAAACCCACATGTAGGTTCTGAGGAAATCAAAATCTCTATACATATGCACCTCCTCTCAAAGCAAACACCCATACGCCAATATGTCCAAATGAGTTATCCCCCGAACCTACCGTTCGCCTATTCCCTCCTCCGCCGAGGCTTCGGACGGGCGCAGCGCGCGAATTAGAGAATAGTTGGGAAAAGCGGATGGGAATATTCCAATATTCTGCAGAATATTGGAATATTATTACTCACGAGTAAATATCGGGTAGTAGTGGTTGGAAAATGCGCTCGCGCATACTCTTCGCGATAAGGTCCCAATCGTATTTTTGTGCCGCGAGGGCCTTGGCATTTTTTACTACCTTCGCCAGAAGCGCCGGGTCATCCATGTAGCGCTTCACGGCTCGCGCCACAGATTCCGGAGCATGCACTTCGCAGAAAACGCCCGTCTCGCCATCGGTAAGGAAATCCGGTATCCCGCCCACCGGGGTCGCGACCACGGGGATTCCGGCGGCGAACGCTTCCACAAATGCGTTGCCCATGCCCTCTATGAGTGATGGACGCACGAATATGTCGCTCACCTTGAAATACGCCGGCAGCTCGGCGTGGTCTACTTGCCCTGCGAAGATGACGCGGCTCTCCACTCCCGCTTCCCGCGCTATTCCTTCAAGCTTCGCCCTGTCTTCCCCGTCGCCGGCTATGAGCAATTTCACTTCCAGCGGAAGGTGCGTAAGGGAGAGGATGACATCTTCCACGCCGCGGGAAAGTACGAGCCGCGAAGCGGTGAAAAGCACGATGTCGCCGAGGCGTATTTCTAGACGGCTTTTCAACGCGGCAAGTCGCTCTTCGGGGATGTTTGCGGAAAACCTCTCCACGTCCACGCCATTAGGTATCACCTCAAGCGGACCCCGATAGCCGACCTCGCGCGCAAGCCGCTCAATGAAATGCGATATGACCTTGATGACGTCAGCATAGCGATATATCGCACTATACAGAGGCCATACAAATGTCGTGATGGGGCGACGTTTGCGGACATGCTCCAGCGAGCGGCCATCCTGCAGCTCCAGAAAATACGGGATGCGCGGATGTGCAATTTTAAAAAGAAGCGCGCCGAATCCGGCCTGATTTGCCATCATCGCCCACACAATGTCGTAACCCCGCTCGCCCTGCGGCAAGGCGAGGCCTTGCCGCAGAGTGCGGTTGAGAGAAAGCGCCTTGATGAATGAAGTGATGGGGAATAGGGCTTTTGAAAGCTTGCACCGCAAGGGCATCGCGCGCTCGGAGATCTTAGGCGCATTGGCGGCAAAGCCGATGCGGTGGACAGTAATGTTACCCTTTTTCTCCACGCGCGGGAGTGCCCTATCAAAACGCAGCGTTATCATGTCAAAACTGTACGCATCCGGCCCCATCCTGTCGGTTATCTCTTTGATAGCCACCTCCGCGCCGCCCACATACGGGTGATACGTGAGCGCAAAGATCAGGATACGTTTCCGGACTTGCATAGAATATCCCCCGTGCTCTAGAGCTAATTCAAGAGCTAGCTCTAGAGTTCTTTTGCTGTTTTAGTGACTCAATGTATTGCCGGACGGTCTCTTTCGGCTTCCAGCCGAATTCGTGCTCGGCGCGTGCGGTGTCTACTATGGAATCCTGTCTGTTGCCCTTGCGCTCGGGAAGCATCTTTATCTCCGCGCCAAACATCTGCGCTATCTCCAACACGGAG
>JANLHO010000060.1 GCA_024654485.1 Patescibacteria group bacterium
TCGGAGATGTACTCATTCTCCCACATGCACCCTAAGGAGATACTACGCCATGCCGGCTTCGGGTTCTTGCTTGCTTTGTTTGATACCGGAGAGGAGACGCTGCGCGTGGGCAATGTCCACCTGCATTCCGGATTGCGCTTCCGTATCAGGGCAGCGGAGGCCCTGAGGATCAAGGCGCATCTGCGCGATTTCGGACACGCAGACACCCCGACGATATTCGGAGGCGATTTCAATCTTGGTCTTCCTTGGGAGTTGCCTGGAGTTATCCGAGCTTTTGCGCCGGAGTTCGCAGCATGCACCGCCCACCTGGGGCCGACGCTTGATAGCCGATATACCGAGCATGTTCCCGTGCTCACTAACAGGATAGCTTCTGCAATGGCGAAGGTCGGGCTTGGCATCTCGCTGCGTCCCGACCACATTTTCACGGACGCGCAGACCGCATCGCACAATGTCATTGAATGCCGCGTGTTGCCCGACCGCATCTCCGACCACAGCCCCGTGGAGCTCATACTGCGCTCAGAGTAACTCATGCTAATCGCCCGTATCGGGAGCTGCAAACTTCCGTATGGGCGCGACCATCACGCGCCGTTGTCCACTTGATTTAGGCGGGGTGCTTGGGTAAGCTGCCGTATGCGATACTTCTCCGTATGAACGTCACTCTTGTCGGCATGCCCGGAGCG
The DNA here is from genome assembly GCA_024654485.1 of Patescibacteria group bacterium. Taxonomy (GTDB): domain Bacteria; phylum Patescibacteriota; class Minisyncoccia; order Phycocordibacterales; family UBA2100; genus UBA10103. The sequence continues at coordinate 681 of JANLHO010000060.1, forward strand.
GGGAAGACATACATCGGCAAAAAGCTCGCGCCGCGGCTGTCGCTGGAATTCGTAGATGTGGATTCTCTGCTTGAGCAGGCTTTCGGCAAGCCGGTGCGGAGCATTCTCAATGAGCTGGGCGACGAGCGCTACATGGAGGCGGAGGCCGACATGTTAATCAACGGCACTTCCGGCCGCTCGGAGATACTGATAGCCCCCGGCGGCTCCTTCCTATACCGCACCGACACACTGCAGCACGTGCGCGACATGTCCACCGTCGTGTACCTCATGGCGCCTCTTGCTGTGATAGAGGAGCGCCTCAAGCAGATACCGGAACATCCGATAATAGGATTGGGAGGCAGGACGCTGCGCGAACTCTACGACGAGCGCCATCCGAGATACGCGGCATGCTCCGACCTCATAATAGACACTTCCGGCAGGTCCGCCGAGGAGGTCTTGGAAAGCGTCGCGGGAGTCATCGCGGCCGCTTGACGACCCGCTTGACCCTGCTATCCTGTAGGCAATATGCGCAGCTTTGCTTCCGAAACGATGATGGGTATGACGACTCTCCGAAGCGGAGGCTTTCTGCCTGCATAACTCAAGCGAGATATCCAGACAAAAACCCTCCGCCACTCGGAGGGTTTTTGTCCGCTCTTTTCGTTCTTTGACAGGTATTGGATGCGCAAGGTTGGCTGAGACAAAATCTCGTCTTGATCAGCCAGCGCATCCAATTGCAGGAGCACGATATGTTGGTACCGGAGTCTAATCTGCAGCTTATCCGCGCTGCAGAACGCGGACGGAAAGCCACCGGAATGGCAACGTCTCCAGCACGTGTCGTGACAGTGTTCACTGACCCGGTCGGTGGGGGGCTATATCATTGGGTTGATCTCGTAAATCTGTTGGGAGATCCGAGGAACCTACCCTACTTCAGGGTAAAAATCGTCTACGGCGAAAAGGTTGTTGACGCCACCAGGCGTCTGCAGCCTTTCGGTTTTATCGGCGACGAACTCACCTTCTTCGCCCAAAAGATTGAGACGACGTTCCGATGGGTGCTCGTGGATCCAAGATACACCGATGGCAAGAGTCCGGGGGTTATCTTGTTCGACGGCAGGCCCGTCACGAGCGACGAGTACCGGCCGTACGCGCCGGGAGCGGTTATGGTGGTCGGAAATGACCGATCCCCACGCCTCCTCTGCTAGACGTGAACGACAAATGCGTGGCAAGACAACATTAGGCCGGCGGAAAGATCAAACAACATTCTTGTTGTTTGACCCCGCCGGCTCTCTTTTTGCGCCATCCTGTGGCGTGGTATGCTGGAGCCCAATGGGCCGCAATTTTCGGGAAATGCTTGATAGCCAGTGGGAGCGCGGCAGGTTCGTCTGTGTCGGGCTGGACCCCGATATCGGGAAGATACCCGAATCCGCACGCATGTCCGGCGTGCGCGATACCATCCTCAATTTCAACCGCGCCATCATAGACGCCACCAAGGACATAGTCAGCACCTACAAGCCCAACAGCGCTTTTTATGAAGAGCACGGCGATGAGGGGTGGGACGCACTTCGCGCCACCATCCGCTACATACTTGATGGAGTGCCCAGAGTTCCCGTCATACTGGATGCCAAGCGCGCCGACATAGGCAATACAAATGCATCGTACGCGCGCTCCGCTTTTGACCATCTGCAGGCAGACGCCATCACTGTCAACCCGTACCTCGGAGGCGAGCCGCTCGCGCCCTTCTTTGAGCGCGCGGAAAAAGGCGTCATCGTCTTGTGCCACACCTCCAACCCCGGCGCCGGTGAGATACAGAATCTCAATGTAGACGGAGAGCCGCTCTACAAGGTGGTGGCGAGGCTCGCGAGCACGGAGTGGAATGCGCAGGGCAATTGCTGCGTAATGGTGGGCGCCACTTATCCGGAAGAGCTCGGAGAGGTCCGCGCCATCGTGGGCGATATGCCGATACTGGTCGCCGGCATAGGGGCGCAGGACGGGCATCTGGAGAAGACCATCCAAGCGGGGATAGACGGCCGCAAAAGAGGGATTATAGTCAACGCCTCGCGCTCCATCATCTACGCCTCGCGAGAGTCTGATTTTGCCGAAGCAGCAAGAAAGAAGACACAGGAGCTGGATGCGGCGATACGCAAGGTGTTGTAGAATATTCCCTTATGGACGAAAGCGAAGCACTGGATATTTTTGAGAAAGTCGGCATGTTCCGCGCCGGTCATTTCGTCTACACCCACGGCAGGCACAGCGATAATTACATCAACAAAGACGCCCTCTACACCAACGCCAAGGAGACCTCCCGCGTCTGCCGAGCGATGGCGGAGCGCTTCAAGGATTCCGGAGCGGAGGTCGTCATCGGGCCGGCCATCGGGGCGGCGATACTCGCGCAGTGGGTCGGGTATCATTTGAGCGAGATGACGGGGCGCGATGTGGCAGCCGCCTACGCCGACAAGGACGGCCAAGGCGGATTCATACTCAAGCGCGGCTACGATGCGCTGGTAAAAGGCAAGAAGACGCTCATAGTGGAAGACCTAACCACCACAGGCGGCTCGGCCAAGAAGGTAGTGGAGGCGGTGCGCAAAGCGGGCGCCGACGTAGTCGGGGTCATGGTCCTCGCCAATCGCGGCGACGTGACGAAAAAGCAGGTCGGCGATCCGCCCGTATTTGAGGCGTTGGTAAACCTTCACCTTGATTCGTGGGAGCCGGAGGAATGCGAGCTGTGCAAACGGGGCATTCCTGTCAATACCGAGATAGGGCACGGTAAAGAATTCCTCGCAAAGAAGGCGGACGCGCAAAAGAGCGGCTAGACTCCCGATGTGGTAGGATTACACGGATGAGTGTTAGGAATTTATAAAGTGCAAACATCATATATGAAAAGTACATGGATATGGGTTATCGTTGTCATCATCATCGCAGCCGGAGGGTTGTGGTTGTGGCAGAATTCACAGACACTTGCGCCGGGCGACTCTGAATCTGCTGCCGGCGCGCAGGACATTGGTGAAAATACCGGGGGAGCGGATACATCCACTACACCTTCGCAGGAAGCCGGCGGGAGCACGAGCGTTGGCGCTGATGCAGGCATTAGCATAAGCGGCACGCCTATGTCCGCAGAGGTCACATACAACGGTCGCACATTCTCTCCCGCGACGGTCACCGTCAAGAAGGGTGGGACAGTCACCTTTAGGGACACTTCCGGCACAATGTGGGTCGCTTCCGGTCAGCACCCATCGCACACCGTATACGACGGCACTTCTCGCCAGGAGCACTGCGCGGCGGACTATTCCGGACCGATGCCCTTTGACCAGTGCTCACCGTCTTCAACCTACAAGTACACTTTCGAAAAATCAGGTACTTGGGAGTATCATGACCACGTCAACGCATCCGCGCGGGGCTCCGTGGTCGTTGAGTAGCATGACGCAGGGCGCGCTCGCGAGCCTGGCACTAAGGATAGGCGTGGCGTTCGCCTTTCTATATCCGCCTGTAAACGCCCTCTTCAATCCCTACTCATGGATAGGTTATTTCCCGCATTTTGTACGAGGCATTGCGCCAGACCTCGTACTCCTTCACCTTTTTGGTCTCGTGCAGGTCGCGATCGCGCTGTGGATACTCTCGGGGCGGAGGATATTCTGGCCATCTATTGCGGCCGCCGCCATACTCGTGGCTATAGTCGCGTTCAACGTGGCGAACCTAGAGGTACTCTTCCGCGACCTATCCATAGCCGCAATGGCTCTAGCGCTGGCTGTGGTAAGCTACCATGATGAATTCGGAAGAATTCCCAGAGAAGCTTGAGCTTTTGTATGAGCGCACCTCGCGGCTGCGATACGGCGAAAATTCCCACCAATCGGCCGCCCTCTATATTGACCCGAAGGATACGCGCGTGGGTGCCGCGCGAGCGAAGCAGACGCAGGGAAAAGAGCTCTCCTACAACAATCTGCAGGACGCCGACGCGGCCTTTGAATGCGTAGCCGAATTTACCGACACTGCCGTCGTCATCGTGAAGCACATGAATCCTTGCGGTGCGGCTCTCGGCTCATCGGTGCGCGAGGCGTATCTAAAGGCTCTCGCGTGCGATCCCGTGTCGGCTTTCGGAGGTATAGTCGCGCTCAACAAGCCGCTGGATGCGGAAACCGCCGCAGAACTGGTCAAACTTTTCATAGAAGTCGTCATCGCGCCCGATGCGGAAGGTGAGGCGCTAGAAGCTCTGAAGGCGAAGCCCAACATCCGTGTGCTCCTCACGGGCTCAATGCCGGACCCGAAAGCGCCTCGCCGCATGGTGAAGACCATAGCGGGCGGCGTTCTCGTGCAGGACATTGACAACAGTGTGCTGTCGGAGGACAACCTAAAGATCGTGACCAAGCGTTCGCCAAGCGAGCGGGAGATGGTCGACATGAGATTCGCCTGCGCCGTCTGCAAGCACGTAAAATCCAACGCCATCCTTTATGCCAAAGACGGCGCGACGGTAGGGATAGGTGCGGGGCAGATGAGCCGCGTCATATCGGCGAAAATAGCCGCGATAAAAGCCGAGGACGCCAATCTGTCGCTAGAAGGTTCCGTAATGGCCTCCGATGCTTTTTTCCCGTTCCCCGACACCGTGCATGCCGCTCACGAAGCGGGTGCGACTGCGATAATCCAGCCCGGCGGCTCCCTGAAGGACAAGGATTCAATAGACGCTGCCGATGCGGCCGGCATGGCGATGGTATTCACCGGCGTCCGGCATTTCTTGCACTAGCTGCGGCGCAAATACATGTAAATGTCCTCCAGGGCTTTCACGGCGTCGCCGGCGGCGATGTTGTTCTGGTGGTAGAGGCCATCGGCCACGTCGCCCGCGGCCCAGATGCGCGGGTGCGAGGTGCGCTGTGTCTTCGGGTCCACTTTTATCTGCTTGAAGGGCGTAAGCTCTACGGCACTCCCCAGCCACGCCGTATTGGGTATAAGGCCTATTTCCACGAAAATACCCTCCACGTCAAGCGTCTCTTCCTCTCCGGTATCAAGGTGCTTAAATTTAAGCCCCTTAACGAATCCACCAGCCGGCGGATCGCCGAATACCTCTGTGGGAATAGCATTGAGCACTATGCGCATTTTTGGATTAGCCTTTGCCGCCTCCACCGTTATCGCGTCGGCCCTGAAGGCGGTGCCTCGGCTAAGTAGCGTTACGCTCTTGCAATACGCAAGAAGCTGCAAGGCCGTCTCAAATCCGGCATTGCCTCCGCCGATGACGGCTACGTCCTTGTCGGCGAAAAGGGGCCCGTCGCACGATGCGCAGTAGGTGAGTCCCTTCTGGTCGTATTCCTTAGCCCCCTTCACATCAAGCTTGCGCCGCGACGCGCCCGACACGACGAGCGCCGCCTTGGCCTTATAAGTGTCCTTGTGAGTCGTGACCTCCACACGGTCGTCGTGCGCGGCTATGGCGCTTGCGCTATCCGGAGATTGCACGGTGAGGAATTCTCCGGCATAAGCGAGGACGTGGTTTTTGAGCGCGTTCGCCAGATCCATACCGGAGATGGACGGCGTGCCTATCCAGTTTTGCACCTCGGTGGAAACGGTGCTCTGTCCGCCCCATTCCTCCACTATCATAAGGGTCTTTATGCGCTTGCGCGCGGCATACACGGCGGCGGCCGCCCCAGCCGGCCCTCCTCCGATAATAATTAAATCGTACATGAAGGTTTACAATTTACAGTAAACAGCAGAATACCACAGGATTTCCTGTTCGCTGTTTACTGTGCACTGTTCGTTACTTCCTTCGCAAGAAAGAAGGCAGGCCGCCCCAGCCGTCATCATCGTCCTCAAGAGAAGCCGATTTCACTGGCGATATCTTGGTCGGCTCTTTGGACGCGCTCTTTTCCTGTTTTTCGGGTACGTCCGGCTTCTTCATATCCTCGCGAGTTCGTATATTTACAGGCGGCACGTCGGTGTCTTTCTTGGCCGTGAGACGCTGCGAAGACGAGAAGAGAGTGGAGCGCTGTATGGACTCGGGGAAGCCCGTCGCTATCACGGTCACGCGTACCTGACCTTTCTTGAGCGATGTGTCCGTAACTGCTCCGAAGATAACCTTTGCGTCCGAATCTATAGCCTCTGTGATGACAGTGGCGGCATCTTGCACCTCCAGCATGCCCAAGTCCTCGCCTCCGGCTATGGAGAATAGGACGCCCTTCGCCCCGTGTATGGAGACTTCCAATAGCGGAGAATTGATGGCCGCGTGCGCCGCCGTCTCTGCGCGGTGCTCGCCCATGGCTACGCCGATGCCCATGAGGGCGCTTCCTGCGCCCTGCATGATGGTTCGTACGTCGGCGAAGTCCACGTTGATGATGCCTGTCTGCGTTATGAGGTCGGAAATACCCTCCACTGCTTGCTTGAGTATGTCGTCGCACATCGCGAAAGCGTTCTTTATGCCTGTCTCGCGGGAGACGATGGCAAGAAGCTTATCGTTGGGGATGATTATGAGAGCGTCCACGGCCTTGCGCATCTCGGCGAGCCCCGCTTCCGCGAGGCGCATGCGCTGCTGTCCCTCAAAGCTGAAGGGTCTGGTGACGACGCCGACGGTTAGCGCACCGAGCTCTCGCGCGACTTTCGCCACGACGGGCGCCGCACCGGTCCCCGTGCCACCGCCCATGCCGCAGGTGATGAACACCATGTCGGAGTTCTTGAGCACTTCCTGTATATCTTCGCGCGTCTCCTCGGCTGCCTGCTTGCCGAGCTCGGCGTTCATGCCCGCGCCCAAGCCGCGCGTCAGATTCTTGCCGATGTGTATCTTGCGCTTGGCTTTGGACTTGTGCAGGTCCTGTCCGTCCGTGTTGATGGAGATGAAGTCCACTCCGTGCACTTGGGAGGAGACCATGTGGTTGACGGCGTTGCCGCCGGAGCCGCCGACACCCACTACGCGTATCCGCGCGAAAGACTCTACATCGGGCTTGACCTGCTTGGTCATATTCCAGCCACTATACCATCTCCGCGGAACACGCAAACTTGACTAACGCCAGACATCGTTATGGTATGTTTGTAGTAAATTCATGGTCCAAAACGGAATGCAGGCAATTTTTCGTTTCTTTTCTGCGATTTTCGTCCTGTCCCTATTTTCTTACGACCGTGAGTAAATAGGGACATCCAGTGAGGCCCGACCTCAATGGATTCAGTTTGTCAGGGTAAGAGGGAGCGCATGCCGCGTTTTATAGAGACCCATGCATTGCCCATGACCTCTCCGAGGGTATGCGTGCGACCTTCCAAATCCTCCGCATGGGCCCACCTGCACAGTCCATAGGCGACGGCCCACGTGGCATCCACGTTGGCCGAGCGGGGGAGCGCTCCTATCTGTCCAACTTGAGCGGGAAGTTGCAGGACCAGCCGCGCTATTTCGGACGCGCTTGTTACTCCAGCGCCGCCGCCGGTTATAACTATGCCGGCGGGGAGCAGGCGATGGCGTCCTATCGTCTTCAGGTGCGCGTTGATAAGCGCGTACATCTCTTTGAGCTGCGCGGTCAGGATGGCCTGCATTTTCCGCTCGGGGATATCGCTTCCCGTCACTCCTCCGCGTTTCAAGCTTTCTGCCTCGGGTAGCGGTATCTGGAAAGAAAGCGCCAGCATCTCGGTGATGGAGCTTGAACCTATGGGGAACACTTTGAGCGAGACGGGCGTGTCCTCGTCAAATATGAGTATTGATAGCGTTTCTGCACCGATGTTGGCAAGGACCACGCCCGCCGTCTTTTGAGCCTTGTTGAGAGTGACGAGTGAAGCCGCCATGGGCGAGGCCATCACACCTTCCACCTCCACGCCCGCATTCTCCACGGCCTCTATGAGGTCGTCGTGATGCTGCGAGAGCATGGTTACGAGAAGCGTGTCCACGGCGAGCTTCGTGCCCTGCAGCCCCAAGGGCGAGCCCCAGACCTTTTCGCCATCCACTCTATACTCCAGAGGCACATTGTGTATGACGGTGCGGTTGGTAAGGCGCGACATCGCGCGCTTCTCGCTCTCGTACAGGGCGCGATCCAAGAGCGCCTTGGAGACGATTCCGCCGGCTGGGGTGAGGGATATCTCCGCCGTTGAGCGGATTTCATCCAGCCCCACCCCGCCCACGCCGACCCTAGCGCTCTGCACCTTCACCCGTGCGGCGGCCGACGCTCTGCCGATAGCCTCGCGTATCGCCTTGCTTGCTTCTTTCGTGTCTATGATATAGCCGTGGCGAAGCCCGCGCGAGCCCGCGGTGCTCGTGGCCAGAATGTTCATAGGGAGATCGGGGGATTCGGCCGGCGTCGCGATGACGACCTTCACGTGATATGTGCCGATGTCAATTCCCGTATAGAACTTGCGCATTCGTCTATTGTACTGCCTGATGCGACTCTCTCAATGAAGGTCGTGCGTGGATAGCGTATCTGCCCGCCTCGCAACGTATTTATGCATATCGGGAGTTACGAACTCCCGATATTTTTATTAGTCACCCGATGCCAAACTTACGAAGTATTTTTTCCTCCGCCCTCTCCATCTTGCTTCCGTGCGCGTATCCTTTTAGATGTAAGCACCCATGTATAAAAAGTAGTGCGAGACGGGTCCGGATGCTTGTTCCAAACTGCTTTGCCTCGCGCTCCGCCTTGCGGACGTTCAGAAAGATCTCGCCCTCTCGCTGCGAGAGAGGGAAGGAAAGCACGTTGGGGGAGTAGGCCTTCTTGCGGTATTCGCGATTCATGCGCCGTGCGAGGGAGTCGCCGCATAAGACGAGAGACAGCTCGTATCGCGCGCCGAGGATGGAGCGCGCTATACGCTCATAGGGGACGCTCGGTACACGAGCTCGTATGGTACGGGTGAGCGCGACGTCTGAGTGCGTCATCTCTAGCGGGCGATAGGGGTGTTCTCTCCGAGTCGCGCGGGAGCGCTTTCCTGACGCACGGGGCCGCGCCGCGCTCCATGGCGCTGGCGCTCCACCACCTTGCCTTCCTTGACGAGCTGTTGGTACTTGGCGCGGCGCTCTATCATCTTGAGAGCGCGCTTCTTCTTCACTATCTTTGAGGAGCTGCGCGTATAGTAGCGTCCGCCGCGCACGGAGCGGACGAGCCCGGTACCCTGAACCTTGCGGCTGAACTTGCGTATCGTCGCAATGGGCGATTCGTTGCCGCTCTTGGTTACTTCAGCGTTTATACTCATATGGACGTGGACTCTAGCACAAAAGGCTCTGCGGAGCAATCGTGTCGCCACTCTACACCCGCGTTTCGTGGGAGCCGACGCCGATGCGGCGTCTGCGCAAGTATGCGGTCAGCTCGCCCAAAGGGATCGCCTCCTGCGAGTTCGTAGCTACCTCGCGCACCAAAACTGTATTTTCAACCGCCTCTTTGTGTCCCATGATGAGTATGTACGGCACGCTCATTGTGCGTGCAATGGCCATCTGCTCGCCTATCTGATCGTGCCACAGGCTCTGATGGACGGCTATGTCCGCCTGCCGGAGCATCTCAAGTAGCGTGAGCGAGCGGCGTCTCGCCTCCGTGCCGAGATGGGCGAAATATATCGCCGGCTGTACGCCGCCGACCGGCCTCCTGCGGCGTCCGGTGCGCAGGGAGCCCTTTGCCTCGCATGTGATAGAAATGGTCGCGCCTGTGGCGGGAGCGCGCACGATTCGGCTCACCAGAGGGTCGTATCGGCCGCCGCATGCGAGCGGGATGCGCGCTCCCGATTCGGCGTCCACGGAGATTATCTCAAAGAGAGAATGTGCCCAACAGTCCTTGCTTCCCAGAATGTGCGGATTCAGCTCATACGGGATACCGAATACCTCCAGATACTCAAGCAATTCCCAGAAACGTCGGCGTTCTTCTTCCGTCAGGTATTCCGTAGCCTGCGGCGCGCGCGGAGCCGCGGGGTGGCCCCGCTCTATGAGCTGCACGAGCGTGCCCAGAGGGTCGCTGCCGGCGCGTGCGCGCAGGGTGGGGGAGATGGATTCTATGTGCTTGCGCAGGAAAGAACCGACATCACGCACGTATCGTCCGTTGGACTCCGGCGAGCCTATGTTGTTGATGGAAAGGATTCTGTCTTTTATCCCCGACTCTTCCGCTATCGCACCGGCGGCGACTATGAGTAGCGCTTCGGCGATGACGCTGCCGGTACCAACGACATGAAGCTCAAAAGAGACAGAGGGGATGGAGGCGGTCCCGCCGGTAGTGCGCCACACCAGAAGCGCGCCCTTGTCGCGCGCGCACATGATACAGCGCCGCGCCGCCGTCATGAGCGATTTTTCGTCGCGGCGCGCGAATGCTATCTCCGGCTCTATCTTGGAGATGGTCGCCGGACGTATTTCACGAAGCTCTTTCCTGCCAAGGCGTCTGGCAGAGTCCAGATGCTCAAAACCGTAGTACTCCGCGACGCGTATCGCCGTATTCAAAAATGCGGACGTATTGGAATGATGCGTGTCCTTCAGGCGGATCATGTTAGTTTTTCTTAACGAGCAAATGCGAGTTTAGAAACAACTTACACCCTCCTATCCGCTCCTTGCCCCAGTGCGATTCGTGTTCCGAATTCAAACGTAACGTGTCAAAAATAGCTCTGTCTGAAAACGACAAGCTGGCGGATGGGCGGGTCAAGAAATTGTAATTTGCTTCGCGCATAACAATTTCATTGATACCTCGCTTCACCGGGGAAAATACTGATCTCGCTGAGAGGATACAGACGCAGAAAAACGCGACCGACGATGTCGCTTCTCGGCAACACCCCCCAGACGCGCGAGTCCGAAGATACTTTCCTGTTGTCTCCGAGTACGAAGTATTGATCGTCGCCCAACTCAAAACTCCTTCCGGAGGCGCCTCCGAGGTCGGCGGGATCCAAGTACGGCTCTTTGAGGACAAATCCTTCGGGATTCTTCTCGTTGATGATGGTGACGGTGGGCTCCGGACCCGATAAGACGATCGTCTCGCCGGGGAGGCCTATCACGCGCTTTATAAGTGCTCGGCTTTTGTTCTGCGGCAGGTCAAAAACGATGACATCCCCGCGCTGGGGCTCCCCGAGGTCGTACGAGATGCGGTCTATTATCAGGTAGTGCCAATCATCAAAGGTCGGCTCCATGGAAGCGCCGGAAACGACGTAAGGAGCCGCGACAAAGAAGCGGATAATAAGCGCCAGCCCTATCGCGAAGACGGTGTAGGCGATCAATGACCTCTTGTTGCTCATTGGAGAGTCTGCCCCGTCAGAGACAGGCGTGTTCTGCACGTCGTTGACGCGAATTTCGGTCATACGCGGGCCAAGGATGCGTGGGAGAGAATGAAAAAATCTCTAACGGGGTCCGTGATAATCCTTTTCTGCATCACGGGATCAGTCATGCCCGCGCATTGTACCGCTTGCGGAGCATTGACACCAAGCATTTTGCATGTCCCATGCAAAGTAAATACGAAATCCGAAATTAGAAATCCGAAAAAGCCTGAAGATCTAAAAATCTAAGCCTGCGAAAGGCGTTTTTTCGGTTTTCGTGCTTCGTACTTCGGATTTTTGCGTGTTATGCTTTCCGCATGAGTTGGATAGTGGTCGGTCTTGGCAATCCGGGAGAGGAATATAACTCCACGCGGCACAACACTGGCCGCGCGGCCGTGGAGCATTTCGCAAAGTCCGCCGGATTCGGAGAATTCCGCGAAGATAAGAAGGCAAAAGCGCACGTCGCGAGCGGGGTTATAGGCAAATCTGCCGTCGTCGCGCTCTTGCCGGACACTTTTATGAACAAATCGGGCGCATCGCTCGCCAAATTCGTGAAAAGTCAAAAGTCGGCCGAGCGCATGGTGGTGGTCTACGACGACTTGGACCTGCCACTAGGAGCGCTGAAGCTCTCGTACGACCGCGGCTCCGGCGGACACAAGGGATTGGAAAGCATCATCCGCGCCGTGAAGACAAAAAAGTTTACGCGCGTGCGCATCGGAGTATCACCGACGACACCTTCCGGCAAGCTCAAGAAGCCTTCGGGCGAGAAGGCCGTCATAGATTTCATCCTTACGAAATTTAAGTCTGCCGAAGAAAAGGAGATGAAGAAAATGTACAAGCGCGCGAGCGAAGCCGTTGCAAATATCATCACGGAAGGGCGCGAGAAGGCGACGAACATCGTCAACAGCCGCTAATCTACCCGATACGCTCTTGGTTGACAACGCCGGAGTATTCTAGTTTATTTGAGACCGCCATCGCACCCAGGAAAGAAAGGAGGGCACACCGATGGAACAAGCCGCGACTGAGAACGCCGTCCTCGTAGAGGAGGACGTGGAGAAGAAAGATTCTCTACATAGTGTAGAGGAGAGTCTGGCGGCTCTGGAGGAAAAGAACAGGGACCCATGGGCGATGGAGCAGCCGACCCGATCACTGGATTTGTTGTCTATCATCCGGACTCGGCTCGAGCAGGGGCCGTGTCTTCTGACCGAAGAGGATGAGATGGTTGTCGCCAAGGCTATCTTCTCGTTATCGAGGTCGCACTCTCCGGATACATGGGATTACGAGATGATCCCGCTGCTCAGCTACATCAGGATCTGGAAGGTATGAGCAGCAATTTCGCCAGACCGACATGGAAATCACCCGGCGCGCGTGGATTTGCGCCGGGTGATAGTTTTTTGTGGGTCTTTTTGCGAATCGCGAGATGCACTACGCCACCGGCTTCAGGGTCATCCTCCTGTCCTTTGGCTCAAAGAAGGTGATGGTGAAGGGATACACCTTGCCGAGCTCCAGCTTCGCGCGCAGGTCCTCCTCGCCCGCGAATTCGGAAACGTGCACGAGGCCCGCCACACCCTCTTCTATACTCGCAAGCGCGCCGTGCTTGTTGTATTTGATGATGACGGCGTCCACCTTCTGGTCTTTGTGATACTTTGCGGCCGCCATCGTCCACGGGTCGTCCACGAGAGCTTTGATGGAGAGCGATATCTTGTCGTCTTTTATCTCTATGACCTTCACCTTCACTTGCTCGCCCGCCTTGTAGCGCGTCTTGGGGTTCTCCACGAGAGCCCAATCCATCTCGGAGATGTGCACGAGGCCCTCCAGCCCCTCCTCCAGCTTTACGAAGATGCCGAAGTCGGTGGCACCCGTGACGATGCCCTCCAGCGTGTCGCCCACGTGGTATTTCTCTATGAGAGTGCTGCGCTCCGAGGTGCCCGCGCCCTTTTCGCTGAATATCAGCTTCTGCTCTTTTGGATTCGCGGTGATTATCATCACCTCCAGCTTCTGCCCGACCATTTTCTTGAGCTCGGCGAATATCTTGTCTTTGTCGCCGTCGGGTACGCGCGGATAATTTGCGGGGGAGAGCTGCGAGGCAGGCAGGAATCCCTGCAAGCTGTTCCACATTATGATGAGGCCGCCCTTGTTGGCGTCCGTAATTGGCAGCTCAAATACCGTTTTCTTCTGCAGCGCCGTCTCGGCCTCGCCCCAGATGAGGGCTTGGCGCGCCTCGCGCAGCGAGAGTTCTATATATCCCTCCGGATTGTCGGCACCGATGACCTTGGCGGCGATGGTGTCGCCTATGTTGACATTTTTCAGCGTCTCGCGCGCCGAGAGATACTCGCGCCCGTAGATGATGCCGGTGCCAAAGGGGTGCAAATCCACGAAGACGCGCGCGCGGCCGACCGCGATGACAGGCCCTTCCACCACGTCGTCTATCGCAGGCGGAGAGCCGGCAGAGCGCACAAGCTCGGCCATCGGGCCTTGCTTCTCCGGTACGACTTCCTCGTTGTTGTCCTCGTTTGTAACTTCTCGTCCCAAGCCCTTCTCACCGGAAGCATCGGCTTCGGTCTGGACTCCGCCTTGGGCGGATTCTGTTTCTGTAACCATTTTGTTGTACCCGCCTGAGGCGGGCAGGCGTTCGGGCTATCCTGCCTGCGCTACCGTTACTGTCTGCAGGGAAGCTTTACCGAACGCTATTAGTAAATAATAATCCCCATGAGGGGTACGCATACTATATATAGAAGGGGAGTGAAAAGCAAATACCGACCGCTCTTTAGAAAGGATGCTCGGTCGCCGTGGGAGGACGGCGACCGAGCTGTGGCGGTTAGCAGCCGTGGAACCTTGCTCCTCCCTGGAACGTGCCGGGACTCGGCCCGCCGCCGATGCGTTGACCCTGTTTCGGCCCCATGTTCTTGGCAGGCTTCTTGACCCCCTCAAGATTTTGACCGAAACGCCGATGTTGGTCACTTGCGCGCGTGACCGGTTTCGAGGAGCCGTTTCCGGCCCCGTCAACTTTTTTTGCCATTTTTCTCCCCAAAAGTTGCCTCCCTGGAAGGAGGCGTGGAACATACGGCTCTCCTCGGAGCCGTAAAATTATGCTACGACGACCTGCCCCGCAGGTCAACTCCCGCCCCCATGCACAGAAATTTTGCCCGCATGTCGCAGGCAGGCTATACTGGCTCGCATGACCTACTTTTCCTACAAGCTACAAGCTACAAGCTACGAGCTACCCATATGATTTTGACGTATCACGACGGAGCATGTATTCGGGCGAGCGCGGGCGAGACGACGCTGGTCTTCGGGCCGGTCTCCAAGGAGTCCAAGAATTTCAAGCCGACCAACTTCGGCGCGGATATCGCTTTTATTAGTCTGAATAATCCCGACATGAACGGCGCGGATGAGGCTGCGCGGGGGGAGAGACAGCCTTTCGTCATTTCCGGCCCCGGCGAGTACGAAGTGAAAGACATCACCGCCGCCGGATTCGCCTCCGGCTCCAAGTGGGGCGGGGAAGCGCGCACCAACACGCTCTACTCCGTGCACTTTGACGGCATGTCGCTTCTCTACCTCGGCGCCCTGGGCGATACGGACCTGCCCAAAGAAGTATTGGAGATGGACGCGCCGGATGTACTCATAATCCCCATCGGCGGAAGCGGCGCACTGAATTCGGCCGAAGCACAGAAACTGGCCGTGAAGCTTGAAGCGAAGATAACCGTTCCTGTTTTGTTTGATGGGAAAAGCCTTAAGCAATTTTTGAAAGAAGCTGGGCAGGAGAGTACGAAGCCGGTGGACAAGCTCACCCTGAAGCCGCGCGACCTCGTCGGCAGGCAGAGCGATGTGGTGGTAATAAGTAGCTGACAGAGAACAGAAACCAGCAAACAGCAAATGCACAGAAGTGGCCACTTCTGCTGTTCACTGTTCACTGTTCACTGTAAACTGTGTTCATGGTACTTCCCAAAGCAGTAGACGATCTAAAGAAGGACGGGTCCAAGGAAGACAAGGTAGCCGTCGCTGGCGGGATAGCCGTCTCGGTCGTCGTCGTACTCCTCGTGGCATGGGCGATATTCTTTTTCCGCTCCGTCTCGCGCGACTCGCAAGATCTGCAGCTCGGCGGTGGCGCGCAGGACGAATTCAATTTCTCAAGCGTGAGACAGGCGCAGGAGGCGCTCCGGCAACAGCTCTCCAACCCCAACGCAAGCGATCTGGAAAGCGCGCGCCAGGAATCCTCCGAGCCGGCAGTGATGCAGGCCGCACCCATGCAGACATCGGGGCAGCAGGCGGACCAATTCGGCACCCCCGCTTCCGGATACTAAACAGACACGGCACGGACTTCAGCGCCTGACCTCTTCTGTTGTGCCCGCCATTTAACCGTTCTGCTACCGGGCTAACTCAAGGTTCCGGCTGTCTCTCCGCCACCTTCACCCATTATCAACTCCTTTTGGTTTAGTACTCTCTCCCGTAACCGCATATTCCTAAGTATTCACGGTCGTGAAGACTTAGGAATATGGATGCCCATGGTGTGTTGTTGGTAACGATGTCATAAAGCTCTGTTTCCGGGAGCATTGGCGGATCTGTGCGCCTCCTGCAAATAGGGTGCAAAAGAGGGATATTTTTGGTATAATGGGGAGTACATATGCCCCGAAAAAAGGACGGAAAAAAGGACGATGGCGAAGCTCCTAAGGATCGGCCGGCGGCTCTCGGGGTGGTGCCGCGCTCCATATCGCAGGAGATGCGTGAGAGCTATCTGGATTATGCGATGTCGGTCATCACGGCTCGCGCCCTTCCCGACGTGCGCGACGGCCTGAAGCCCGTGCACAGGCGCATCCTCTACGCGATGCAGGAGGCGGGCCTCACCGTTTCGGCCAAGACGCGCAAGTCGGCCACCGTCGTCGGAGACGTGATAGGCAAGTACCACCCGCACGGCGATGCGGCCGTGTACGACTCCATGGTGAAGATGGCGCAGGATTTTACTATGCGGTATCCGCTCATCGTCGGGCAGGGCAACTTCGGCTCCATAGACGGCGACGCGCCGGCGGCCTACCGCTATACCGAGGCGAAGATGTCGCGGCTTGCGGGAGAGATGCTCCGCGATATAGAAAAGGATACGGTAGAGTTCCGCCCCAACTACGACAACACAAAGAACGAACCCACCGTATTGCCCGCAGCCATCCCCAACCTGCTATTGAACGGCACTCTCGGCATAGCGGTCGGCATGGCCTCCAACATCCCCCCGCACAACCTTCGCGAGCTGTGCGAGGCGATCGTGCACCTCATAGAGAATCCGGACGCGACCACGGACGACCTTTTGAAATTCGTCCAGGGGCCGGATTTTCCGACGGGCTGCATAGCTTTCAACGAGCGTGACATCGCGCACGCCTACGCCACCGGCAGAGGCCCCGTCGTCGTACGCGGCGACGCCGAGATAACGGAGGGGAAGAAAGGCGATTACCAGATAGTCGTCACATCTATCCCGTTCAGGGTCAACAAAGCCGACCTTCTGCAAAAAGTCGCCGACCTTGTCCACACAAAAAAGCTGGAAGGAATACGCGACATCCGCGACGAGTCCACCAAAGACATACGCATAGTGATAGAGCTCAAAGCATCGGCCAATGCGCAGACCGTCCTAAATTATCTCTACAAGCACACGCAGCTTGAGGACACTTTCCACTACAATGTCGTCGCGCTGGTGGAAGGCGTGCCGCAGACGCTCTCACTCAAAGCGATACTTGAGTACTTCGTAGAGCACCGCAAAGACGTAGTCACCAGAAGGACGAAATACGAGCTCGCTAAGGCCAAAGACCGCGAACACATCCTGCTCGGTCTCAAAAAAGCGCTTGATCACATAGACGCTATAATCGCCCTCATCAAAAAGAGCAAAGACGTGGACGACGCGCGCCGTGGGCTAATGACCAAATACAAATTCTCGGAGATACAGGCCAACGCCATCCTTGATATGCGCCTGCAAAAGCTCGCGGGGCTTGAGCGCAAGAAGGTGGAAGACGAGCTCAATGCGGTGCAAGCATTCATCGCGGAGATGGAAGCGCTCCTAAAAAGCCCCAAAAAGCTTATGGAGCTTATCAAAAAAGAA
>JANLHO010000015.1 GCA_024654485.1 Patescibacteria group bacterium
CGACCACCTACGCACTCTTTACGCCCAGTAATTCCGGGTAACGCTCGGGGCCTCTGTATTACCGCTCCTGCTGGCACAGAGTTAGGAGCCCCTTATTCATGGAGTAACGTCAATGACTTCCTCCTCCATAAAAGATGTTTACGTGCCGAAGCACTTCATCCACCACGCGGTATCGCTCGATCAGGCTTGCGCCCATTGTCGAATATTCTCGGCTGCAGCCCCCCGTAGGAGTATGAACCGTGTCTCAGTTTCATCGGTGGGGGTCACCCTCTCAGGTCCCCTATGCGTCGTAGCCTTGGTGAGCCATTACCTCACCAACAAGCTGATACAGGGCAGGCCACTCCCGAAGCGCCGGAGCTTTACTAAACGCATCGCGCTACACGCGATGCGCAGAGACCAGAGACCGGTTACCAGAGACCAGAAATGCGGATGCATCTACTGTTCGCTGCTTACTGTTCTCTGTTCCCGCGTCATCACATGCAATGTGATGCGTTTAGACCATCTGGAATTACCTCGTCTTTCGACGAGCTATGCCAGACTTCGGGGTACGTTCCTACCTGTTACTACCTCGTCTGCCACTGGCGCATCGCGCTACACGCGATGCGCAGAGACCAGAGACCAGTTACCAGATACCAGAAATGCGGATGCATCTACTGTTCGCTGCTTACTGTTCTCTGTTCCCGCGTCATCACATGTACTGTGATGCGCCCGTTCGACTTGCATGCCTTATCCATACCGCCAGCGTTCACCCTGAGCTAGGATCAAACTCTAAGTTAAGAGCCCCGACGCTTGGGTCGGGGTCCCGACTGTAAAAGTCGGGATTGATTTTACTCTATTTCAGAATGGACAGAACAAAAGAATGTATACGACCTTTCATGCCGAGTGTTTGAGGCATAGAAAGTCGGAATCCTGAGAGAAGCGAGCTTCTCTAAGGATGTATCCTCTTGTTCTAACCCCGACGCTTCGGTCGGGGCCCCGACTTTACGTCGGGGTTACTGTTTACTTACTCGTTTACTTGCTTGCTTACTTACCAATTGTTTTGGTTATGCTTGCCCGTTCACACGCACCGCGCGTGTCGGGCAGACTTGTTTCCATATTCAATTTTCAATGTTCTTCCGAAGACTTTCATATCAGTCCGCCAGTTGGCGTATTCGGCACACCGCTCCCCGCCTGCGTGGCGGTTCGTTGTCGTTATGTAGAAGATCAAAGTGATCTCCAGACAATTCCATCAGGAGCGATGGTCGGAACAGTATAGCCACAGGAGAAAGCAAGTCAAGCAAATCAAGCCATATGGCGGAAAATGAAGAGCCGCCGGCGTTACGCAACGCACCGGCGGCTCCAGCCTTGAAACCCGCTATGCGGCACGCATCACGGGAGACATAGAAAACGGAAGCCCTGGGGACCCGGCTCCTGAGCGAACGACTGCATACGCACCCTGATTCGTCGCCGGCGTCGCTTTGAGCAAGGGCCCACCAAACGCCATCTCCCGCCGCACCAAGGCTCGAATTGTACGAGCTCTTCCGCATCATTGATTGCGACACGACGTTTGCCCAAGCCGGGATGGATAGGCGGTAGCTCAACCAATTCCCAGAGCGTCTGGTCTGAAACTTCTCTCTCGAGACTTCTCTGTATACTGACCATGGCCTCAAAACCCTTTCTTCTGCTGACGGAAAGAACGCGCAAACAAAAAACCCCTCAACGGGGCTTTCTTCGCTTGCAATTTTTCAGTTTACGCGCGCAAAAGCCCCGCCTCCTTCCCGAGGACGACGACCATAACGACCGTAAACTGTGAAGCACTGTGCTTCATATTCTTAATGTAACATCGGCCGGAAATCCGTCAAGCACATAAAAAGCGCACCCCGGACCGGCTTTTTGCCGGCCCGGGGGCAAATGTTGTCAGAGTCAGGATGAGCCTCCGCGTCCCTGTCGAGCAATCATGCGATTGAGCGCGATCAGATAGGCCTTGGCTGAAGCGACCAGCGTGTCGGGATGCGCTGCGCGTCCGGAGAATTCTCTATCGTTCTCCTTAGCCTTAAGGTGCACCGACACATCGGCCTGCGCATCGGTGCCCTCGGTCACCGAGTGCACCTGATAGTCACTGAAATCGGTCTCGTGCGGTACCAGCGACTTAATAGCGTTGAATACCGCATCCACCGGCCCGTTGCCGCTCGCCTGCGTAGTCTTGTGCTCACCATCAATGTCAAGCGTCAGGGTCGCGACTTGCGGCCCCATGGTTCCGGCGATGACAAGGAGCGAGAGCACCTTGATGCGGTCGTCGGCAGCGGCCAGCTCCTCATCCACCAGTGCCTCAATGTCCTCGTCATAAACCTGCTTCTTCTTGTCGGCGAGGTCTTTGAAGCGCACGAACGCATCCTCAAGCTGGTTGTCGGCCAGCTCGAAGCCCAGCTGTTTCAACTTGTCCCTGAAGGCGCTGCGACCGGAATGCTTGCCCATGACCAGCGAGGTCTTTGAGGCGCCGACCGATTCCGGCGTCATGATCTCGTAGGTCTGGACGTGTTTCAGCATGCCGTCCTGATGGATGCCGCTCTCGTGGGCGAAAGCATTCCGCCCGACGATTGCCTTGTTGTACTGCACCGGAAAGGAGGTGACCGCTGAAACGAGCTTGGAAGCCCGCGTCAGCATGGTCGTCTTGATGCCGGTATTGAACGGGAAGATGTCGCCACGGGTCTTGATGGCCATGACGACCTCTTCCAACGCCGCGTTGCCGGCGCGCTCGCCTATACCGTTTACGGTGCACTCAATCTGCCGAGCCCCCGCCTTCACCGCGAAGAGCGAATTGGCAACGGCCATGCCGAGGTCGTCGTGACAGTGCGCCGACAGTACCACTTTGTCGATGTTCGGAACGGTGTTGATCAAGAAATGGAACAGCGACCGGTACTCATCCGGCTCGGTATAACCGACCGTATCCGGAATGTTGACGGTCGTCGCGCCCGCCTTGATCGCCGCCTCCACACACCGACACAGGAAGTCGCGTTCCGAGCGGATCGCGTCTTCCGCCGACCACTCGACATCGGCGACGAGATTACGCGCCTGCGTCACCGACTCGATGACCCTCTCGTAGACCTCTTCCGGCTCCATCCTGAGCTTCCACTTCATGTGCAGCGGAGATGTTGCGATGAATGTATGGATGCGTGGTCTGCGAGCCTTCTTCAGCGCCTCGGCGCATTGGTCGATGTCTTGCCGTGTCGCTCGGGCAAGGCCGCACACGACGGCACTTTCCGCTCGCGCCGCAATTTCGCGAACAGCATCGGAATCGGCATCACCGTTGGCGGGAAATCCCGCTTCTATGATGTCTACGCCCATCGCGTCCAGTACTTCAGCGACTTCGATCTTTTGCTCGTGGGTCATGGTAGCCCCCGGGCATTGCTCTCCGTCGCGCAGGGTGGTGTCGAAGATAAAGACACGTTCCTTCTTCGGTTGCTTCTTACTGGTCATGGCTGTGCCTCCTCTAGGGTCTAGCCGGTTGATTGGGATGCCCCGATATATTGAGGCGTGACTCTGAACTCTCTAACAATTTTTCAATGAACAGAAAGAGCAAATATGAAGAAGGCCTCCCGAGTGGAGGCCTTCCTGGTGTCTACATTTTTGGTTTATCTAGACACAAGCAAAACCTCCACTCTCGTGGGTAAGGAGGAGGCCTAGGAGGCTAGCCGTTTTAAAGTGCTTGTGCGACATATCCCGATGATACCTGCGGGCTGCGGGCTGTCAACCCCGTTAGAAATAGCCCGTCCGAACCCTTTGGGCGCGCAAGCGCGGGCGCGATTTCTAACGGGGTCAAATGCCCGGCGTATTGACAATTCTCCGGCCGGAAGTATCCTCACCGTATGAGCAATACACGCTCTCTGGGCATTATTATCGGCACCTCTATCCTCCGAGGGGCTGCTGCCTAGTGTTTGAACATAAAACAAACAACCGGCCCCTCAAGAGAGGGGTCGGTTTCGTTCTGGGGGTTGCCTCTGTCCGGCGGACGGGAGCAAGCCCCAGGCCGATGGTCGGCTTGGGCAGGTTCCGTGAGGGAGTCCTCACGACGATGGGCTTGCAAAGGCTCTTTGACGCAACCTGCGATCTGCGGCTAACCAAGAGGGAGAGGTCAACATGAAATTCGCGAACGGAAGAGATGGCGATCAGGGGGCACTGGAGCTTGGCATAAAATTTTTCTTGCCAAGTGATCGAGGAAGCCTCGTCGAACACCTGCTGAACTCCATTCCGGAAGAAGAACGGGCCGAGCTCACAAGGTGGATGAGACTGGAGGGCAACGGAGATGTGGAGAAATACTATCTCATACTGCTTGCCCTCGCCGAGGCTGCTTCTAAGCGAGGAAAATTGTCCCGCGACTCCATGCTTGACGTCGCGGGCGAAATCCGGCGGCGTAAAACCGCACGCGGCATCTTGCTCCCGCAGCAGGACTGAATTTCGTGCCCCCGGACCGAAAGGAGGTAGAGGGGCGGGGCCGCGGCGATGTCGCCAGCGGCCCCTTCACTTTTCTCGGGTTGACAAATCGCCGATGCACGGGTAAATTGGAAGTAGTCAAATCCATTGAGTCGGTTCCGCGTGAGGTCGTAGGCCTTTTACGCGGGTTGGGACCGATGAGGAGATTTCTGCATGAGTGGAAATCCGGAATCCCCCGTAACCATGGGATAACCAGTGTCGGGAGCAGTGATTAGCGACTAGGGTTTAGCGTTTAGAAAAACCCGAATCCAATCAGATCCAAGAGCTGGTGAAAGCGAATTTTGCAGTTGCTGTGACCTGTTCACTGTAGACTGTAAACTTCTAAAATTAAGGTGGCACCGCGTATTTCGTAGAAATCCGCCCTTATAGCACGAATTTTATTCGTGTTATAAGGGCGGGTTTTTTGTTTGGCGTAAAACCTAACAGAAAGGCCACCCCGCAGGTTCTTTCTGTTCCTTACGAGGAGATCGCAAGACGATGATGATCAACGAAAAATCCCGAGGTGCCAGCTCTGGTGCTGGCTGGTTCGCAGACGGCACTGGCGCTCCCATCGCCGATGAGTCCCTCATCGCCCGAGCACGTGAGGTGCTGGGGCCCGGCGAACCGCTCAGCAAGCTGTTCACGAACCCCTCCGAACAAGCGAGGGCTTTCCTGGAAAGCTTGTCTGGCCGGGCACGTGCCGCGCTGGAGAACACGGCCCAATCAATGCGCTAAGGGAGGTCTCACGTGTCTGCTATATTGCACTTCAAGGATGAGGCAAAAATCGCCGACGCCTTGGGTCCGAAATATAAAGACCACCCCGCGTACGACACGATCGTCGCGGAAATCCTCAAGGGAATGCGCCCGATTCATCTAATCCTCGCCGACTACCAGGGGAGCGGCGCGGGGGGTATCACGCAACGTCACGGGTGGTGAAGACGACAACACGGGCGGTGGCCTTGAGCCACCGCCCGCATCTTTTAATACACTTCGTCGTGCGTGCCTACTGTCTCAAGGACGAGCACGTTCTTTTTCGGCTTTGCAAAGGGATGCAGATACGATATTTGACGGAGAGGCTCCGGATGCCCTCCCGTCAATCCATCAGAAAGTGTTGGCGCACGATGCGGACTTGGTAAATCCGGCTTTTTGGGCGGCGCGCTCGGAGCAAAACCACGCCTCGCCTTTGCGGGTATCCACCTTGATGCGCGAATAATTGGGACAGCCCTCAAGGAAGTAGTTCCTGCCGTAGCCCTTCTCCGAGATGTTGCCCTTGATGGTGCACTGCGGACTGGGCGCGACGGAATCCTCCTCGCGCAAATCCTCATCTTCGCTCTTGTATTCGCACGCGCTCCATAGCCCCCTCCCCGCCTCCTTGGCCTTCCTCTGCGCCGTGGCGAAGAGATCGCGATGCGCCGTGTCGGGCGCGATTGCTTCGGTGAATGCGGCGCCTCGGTAGAGCATCTCGCCATTGACTATGAGGTTGTCGGCCTCGGGGTCTGCCTCGGAGCGGACAACGTAACGCAGCAGGCGGCCGTAGCGGTCTTTGCCGGTTATGTCTTTGAGGAGCGTGACATCCCTACCTTCAACGAGCGCCTCCATCTCCTTCTTTGACTCTTCAAAATAGCACTCGCCGCGCTCGGGCGCGTTGATGCCGAGCAGCCGCACTTTTATCTCGTTCTCAATCTCAATGGTATCGCCATCTACCACGCGGACGACATTGTGCGGGCGTGTCTCAAAGTCGGCACCGTATTTCTGGTAATCCCTGACAACCTGATAGCCGCCGTAGCCGCCGGACGCGACAAGGAACGCGATGACACCGAGTATCGTCTTGCGCGTGTACGGTTTTTTCATGAGCATATTGTACCAACTCCTGCGAGTGCTCGTCGGTATTCCCCTACCCTTTGCCAGATTGGCAAGAAATGGAACCGATTCCTCCCTTCTCTTATTCCCTCCACATGCCAAAGAAGAGCAACCTTATCTTCACGCCATGGCGTAATTTTAGGGTTGCTTGGATTTGTTGACAGAAACCCTGCCCTGCCCTATCATCAAACTCATGAGCAATTATCAGGCATTCGCGACCTTCTTTTTCTTTTTTACTTCCCCGAGGAGGGTGCCTGTTCCGATGCTCTAAAAACAAAGCAAAGCACGGAAAAGCCCCTCCTCGGAGGGGTTTTTTCGTGCGGGGCACGAAAAAACGGTCGGAGCCGCTGGCGGCGGCGAGGCGTGCCCGGAGGCGCCTAGCGATAGCGCCCAGGCGACCGGAGGGTTTTCCTTTGTAGCCCGCGATTTGTGCCGAATTACCGACCCAAATCGCAGGCCGCAATCCCGCGGATACTGCATGCAGGCTTCTGAAAGAGCTTGCATAGCTCTTTCAGAACAGTACGAGTTCTTTCACAAGCCTGCTAGGGAAATGGAAGAGGAGGGAAGAATGAAGAATAAGGGGTATGCATTTGCGGGGCAGGGCGCGAACGGGTCCCTGCCAAAACCAGCGCCCCGTGTCTGCGTTCTCGTCGTCCCGCCCTTGGATTGGGAGGCCGGCGACCGACAGATTGTCGATGAGGCAATGAAGGAGATGGGACTTCTTCACGAAATCGACTCTGGTGGGGCGGAGATTGCGCCAGGGATTAAGCGCGTGGTAGTACTCCTACCGCTAACGGAGCGAGGGAGTGCGCTCATCGTCCTAGCGCAAAGAAGCGCTATTCCCGTCACGATATCGGGGATAGGGTTTCTGGCGGATAGGCTCAAGGAGAATATCCGCCACTCCAACTGAGCAGGACACGCGATGAAGCGGGCGGTTGGTCTTTTTAGGCCGCCGCCCGTTCGTTTTTTATGCGTTTTTTATGCGTATGCAAAATTACTTGTTTATAGCCCGCGGGCGCGGATTATAAACA
>JANLHO010000001.1 GCA_024654485.1 Patescibacteria group bacterium
CGCCCCGTGGACCGATAAGGTCGCGGGGGTCTCCATCCGCCTTTATTGAGTAGACATCCTGCCCGGCAACGATGCTGTGCTCCACGGAAGCGTACGGCACGGCTGCCGCGTCCAGAAGTCCTTTGAGGATCGTTTCGGGAGATGGTTGCATTCCACCCTATGTATCACGAAAAGGCCCGCGCTCCAAATCATCCGGCTGTCGGCGGAGGCTTCCTGAGCTAGAAACGACGGCCCGCGAAGTACTCTTGAGCTATCATAAAAGTGTTGCTCGTTACCCAGTAGAGTGGCGCGGCGGAGGCGACAAAATACGATATAACGCCGAAGAGAACGGGGAACACGTATCGCGCCTGAAGGTCAAAGCTTCTGGCCATGTCGCCCGAAAACGTCGCCTCAACGGGAGTTGATTTGGGCTTCGCTTCCCGCGGACCCATGGCGAGACGCGAGTAAACGAACTGCGTCAGCGCCACAAGGACCGCGAGAATAATGTTGTGGTTCGCTCCCATGTCTATAAGCCCTAAGAAATGCATGTTGACCGAGGGCGGTACGTTTACGAAAGAATACAAAAGGTCGGGCTTTATCTCCGGAAAACCGGCTTGCAAAAATACCCAATACAGCCCGAAAAGGAGCGGCAGCTGTATGAGGACGAGGCCCATATTGGCAAACGGATGTATGTCGCGCTCCTTGTAGAGCGCGAATATGGCCTGATTTAGCTCGGGCGAATTTTTCTTGTGCTTCTTCTTGAGCTCTTCCACTTCGGGTGCGACTTTTTTCATCGCAAGCTGCGTCTCTACCGCGCGACGCGAAAGAGGGATCAAGAGGATACGCACCACGATAGTGAGCGCGATAACAGCCAAGCCCATGTCGTGCGTCGGAATGACGCCAACGAAGAAGACAAGGCCGTTGTACAGAGGGTCAAAGATGACCGTGTTGAAGACGGCGGAAATCATTGAGGGGATTGTATAACGTATATCGCATTCCGCATACTGCGAGATCTAAAGAAACACGGCACTAGTGCCCCCGCGGCATACTTTGGGGCGGGGCATCCTTGGCTATTTGCGCTCGTCGACGAGCAGGCGCTCCACGTCCCCGCGTATGTCGGAGCTGGATGCGGCAGCGGCCGCTCTCTTAGCCGTGAATATGAGCGCCTGCGGCGGCTTTATGGATGCGAGGCGCGGGCGCACGGCCTCACGGCAAGCTCTTTTGATGCGATTGCGCGCGACGGCGCGCGCGGCGACTTTTTTTGACACGACACATGCCGCCTTGGTCGCCTCTCCATCCGGGAGCGGCGTGCAAGACAGGGAAAAATACGCGCCGGTCGCCCTGCGCGATTGCGTGCGCCGCAGATCGGTGAAATCCGAACGGGCGAGACGGCTTCTTTTTGGCATTCTTTTAAGGAGAGAGGCGTGAGCGCCCCTTGCGGCGTCGGCGCTGGAGCATCGCGCGGCCCGTAGCGCTTGATGAACGCTTCAGAAAACCGTGCGTGCGCGCACGTTTGAGCTTCTTGGGCTGCCATGTCCTCTTCATAGGAGTGAACAGTAACCAGAAAACAGCGAACAGTCAATCAGCCCTCATACGGCAAGGCCAGTGGCAGGTTCTTGAGCCTCGCGCAGCGGATTGAATGCTATAACCGCTTACAAAGGGAAAAGCCCCTCTCCTTTTTTCGCCCTCGCGCAGCGGGCGGTACGCTGCTTCGTACCATACACACCTTAAGGCGAGGCGGGTGGCAGGCTCCGGAACCTCGCGCAGCAGATGAACAAGCGTGCGCGAGGGAGAGCAGTGGTGATGCCCGAGAATAGGGCATGAATAATAACGTTCCGGAGCCTGCCACCCGCCTCGCCGCGTCTCCTTCCGCTATCCACACGCAATCCACAACTTATGCACGCCGCAGGCCAATCCGAGAGAGCTTCCCTTGCAGATACTCCGGCGTATAATGTGCAGGCCCCGTAAGAAACTTTGACCTAGCGGTGCGACCCTAATTTTTCAAACACATAACGGTGTTCGCGTGCGGCGAAAAGGCCGCCACCCTGGTGAGGGTGGCGGAACCGTGAAGGCAGTGTGAAAATTTATGGGAACAACCTTATGTGCGCATCTATTACATCTACGTCAATAACCAACCGCGAGCTGTGGCAGAACGCTCTGGTGCAGATAGAGCTTGGGGCATCACAAGCCTCGTTCCGCACATGGTTCCGCAATACCGACATCGTGAACCGCAACGGAAGCGTGGTCTATGTGGCCGTCCCTTCCAAGATAGTTAAGGAGTGGCTGATGGAGAAACACCACAAGCTTATCCTGAAAGCTCTACGCGGTCTGGATAACTCAATACGGACTGTGGAATACACGGTGCACCGGAGCGCTACTCCTGTTGCAGAGAAGCGCCCCGCGCGTCCGGAGCCGATGGAGAACGCATCATTTGATCTGGGTAGTCTCTACATAGACAAGCGCGACAATCTAAACCCGCGCTACACGTTTGATACGTTTGTGGTCGGACCGTTCAACCAGCTGGCTCACGCCGCCGCACGCGCCGTGATAGAGCGTCCGGGACTCGCATACAATCCGCTCTTCGTATACGGATCTACGGGGCGCGGCAAGACACACCTGATACAGGCGGTCGGTAACTACTTCAAGAAAATGCACGCCACTAAAAAAGTTCTGTACGTTACCTCAGAGCGTTTCGCCGTTGACTACATCAATTCCGTACGCGCGGGCAAAGCGAACAACTTCAAGGACCAGTACCGGCAATACGACGTCCTTATAATGGACGACGTTCAGTTCATCGCGAACACGGAGAAAACACAGGAAGAGCTCTTCCACCTGTTCAACGCCATGCACGACAACAACAAGCAAATAGTATTCTCCTCCGACAAGCATCCCATGACGCTGCCGGGGTTTGAAGACCGCCTCAAGGGCCGCTTTACGGCCGGAATGATAGCGGAGATACCGGAGCCCGACGTGGAGAGCAGGACCGCCATCATCCGCGCCAAGCTGGAAAATCACGGATTTTCCCTGCCGGAGGACATCATCCAATACATCGCGGAAAATGTGAGGGGGAATATACGCGAGCTGGAGGGAATCCTAAATATGATAGTTTGCAAATCACAACTGAAGGGAAAGGGTATCACGCACACGGACGTCCGTGTGCTGATAAAGCACAACATAAAGCCCAATAAAGGTGTTTCCGTTGACGAGGTCGTGCGCCGCATATCCCAGTACTACGAAATACCCGAAAAAAGCATCTACGAGAAGACCCGCAGGAAGGAGGTGGTGAAGCCGCGTCAGATAATTATGTATATCCTGCGAGAAGAGTTCTCCATATCGTACCCGTCTATAGGGGAGAAATTGGGAGGACGGGACCACACTACCGTTATCCACTCATGCGAAAAGATAAAAGAGGAGCTAAAATCCAACCCCTCTCTTGAGCAGGAGATAGATCACGTACGCACTCTTATACACACATGATATTGATGTACTACCTGTGGACAATCATCTAATCAAATGTGGATTGAAATTGAATAAAAAAATATACAACTACTTATACCCACCACCACCACCCATCTCCACAACCTTAACTAAACTTTTCAACACCTACCGACAAACAAAACATCTAATCAATACAATGCATAAACGTCTTTTCCCCACTATACACACCACTAGTAGTAAGTAGTAGTAATTATTTTATAAATCATTCTATGAGGATAAGTACAACCAAGGAGAAGATACTTGAAGCGGTGGTTCTGTCTGAGAGATTGGTTGGTAAAAAGGAGTCGCTACCCGTTTTGTCATGCGTACTACTTGAAGTGGGTAAAGCATTAACTGTTCGCGCTACAAATCTTGAAGCAGCAATAGAGATCTCAATACCGGGAGATGGTGCGGAGAGAGGAGTCGTTGCCGTTCCTGCATCCATACTCTCTCAAACTCTTCGCTCAACGCTCGGGGAGAGGATTGATCTAAAAAAAGAGGACGGGAATCTTAGTGTAAAATCCCACGGAGCCACATCACTTATAAAATCAATACAAAACGAAGAGTTCCCCGTTATGGGTGATGATGAGGAGAGTGGAGGTATGATAAACGTTCCTCGCGAGTCTTTGATGCGATGCCTGCAATCCGTTTCATACGCCGCGTCACCATCAATGATACGTCCGGAGCTTGGGAGCGTGTATGTAATTGTGAAAGATGGCGGCATAACTTGTGTCGCTACGGACTCATTCAGGCTTGCGGAGAAAAAGATATCCGGGTCGGTGAGCAGGAAAAGTGAAACTGAAATACTTATACCACTCAAGCATGTTATAGAGCTCGCGCACGTACTTGAGCGGATTGAGGACGACTCTGTAGATCTTCGTGTCGGAGAATCACAGATGTCCGTTAAGGCGTCTGGCGTGCGATATACGTCGCGTGTCGTGGAGGGAAATTTCCCCGACTACAACGAGATAATACCAAAGTCTTTCGTTTCGGAGGCGACCGTTCTTAAGAATGATTTTTCCGAAATACTAAAAAAGGCAAGAGTGTTCTCCGGGAGCGATCAGCACGTGGGCATTCATATTTACCCGAAAAAGAAGATACTTACCGCTACGGCGCGCTCCAACGATGTAGGCGAGATGTCCGACTCGATAGATTCGGCGCTTTCCGGAGAGGATCTTGACATCAACTTCCATATCGGATATCTCGCCGACTGTCTGCCCAGCATAGAGTCCGACTCCATTACACTTTCATTCGCGGGTACAGGTAAGCCGCTGGTCATACGCGGCGTCTCGGACGCATCTTTCACTTATCTTGTGATGCCACTCAACAGATAGCCGGCAAGGAGATCACTGGACGGCGAACGATACGGTATTCTCCGTCATAGATCCATCCGGGCGCGTGGCTACCGCGCGCACAGAGACCACCCCGCGCGCGGATGGCGAGAACATGACCGCGTACGGCGCTTGCTCCGATGTCCCGATCAACTGGTTGTTGAAGTAATATGAGACGGTGGATATAGGGACCAAACCGGTGCTGACTGCCGTTAGAGATATAGGAATCCCGAACGGGACAGAGCTCCCGTTTTGGGGTGAGACTATTCTGAAGCCCGCCTCGGTTTGGGGACTTTGAGGGAAGAGTATGCCGGGTAGGTCCGGCGAGAGGGGCGTGCCTGTGGCGTTCCGGACGGCCCATAGAGCGACGGGATATTCCCAGTACGCATACTGGGAATCGCCGGAAGGTCCGGCGGCATGAGGCGCGCGGGGATTATCCTTGTCAACCCAGTAAAGGATGCTGTGCACTCCCCGCGTCGGGTCGCTGTTCCATTCTCCGCTTAAAACGGGCGGTACGGATGGTGGAGCCGGATCTGGAGCCGGAGCAGGGAAGGTGTCGGACGGCGAGGAGTATTTTTCAAGCGCGGTCTCCATGAAATCGTGCCACATCGGGGTTACGATAAACGCGGCTATCTTCTTGACCATGGGTGAGTTGTCGTTGTTGCCCGCCCACGCTCCTACGGCGATGGAAGGGGAGTACCCCATTATCCACGCGTCGCGCGAGTCGTTGGTCGTTCCTGTCTTGTCGGCCACGTCATATCCTCTGAAGTATAAGGGTCCGTGTACGCCAAAATCCGGAGCGCGCGCGACGTCATCGGAGAGAATGTCGCTTATCTGCCGTGCTATCTGGGCATCAATTACGCGCACGGGGGAGGGCTCGTATTTCTCCAATACTTTTCCGGAGCGATCAGCCACCGCAAGAATTCCCGTAGGGGGATTGCGTATACCGTCGTTGGCGAATACGGAGTAGGCCCCCGTCATCTCCAAGAGTGTCACCTCCCCTCCGCCAAGGACAAGCGTTAGTCCGTATCTGTCCGAGCCCTCCAGCGTAGTTATACCTAGAGTCTCGGCGGTCTTTATGGACGTGGAAATTCCGGAGAGATACAGCACCTTTATGGCCGCGATGTTTATGGATTGCGCGAGCGCATCGCGGAGCGTTATCGGCCCCTTGAACATCTCGTCGTAGTTCTGAGGCGAGTAGCACGGAGGGATATTATTCTCCACATCCTGCGGCGCACAAGAGGTGGAGAACTGCGTCTGCAGGTCAAAGACGATGGTTGAAGGAGTGTATCCCTTCTGGAACGCCGTCGCGTATACGAACGGCTTGAATGACGAGCCGGGCTGGCGACGAGCAATCGTCACGTTGACCTGACCGTCTATGGAATCATCAAAATAATCCTTTGAACCCACCATTGTGAGTATCTGCCCCGTCTTAGGATCTATGGCGACGAGTCCCGTATTGGACGCATTGAAGTCGCGCTGCATCCCCGGCGCGAATTTATCCACGGTCGCCTCGGCCTTCTCCTGCAGGTCGTAGTCAAGCGTCGTGACGACATGCAGCCCCCCCATAAGGACCGTATCAACGCCGTACTTTCTCTCCAGATAGTCGCGGATGTAGAAGACGAAGTGCGGCGCCTTTATACCGGCGGAGAGTTCTTTTTTGAATTTAACCTCCTCGCTCCGCGCCTGGTCGTACTCCTCTTGCGTTATGGCGCCCGTTTCAAGCATACGCCGCAGCACGAGATTCTTACGGGCCTCAAGCTCCTCTCTGTAATCACCATAAGGCGACAAATGCGTGGGCGCCTGCGGTATCGCGGCAAGGTACGCGCTCTGCGCGAGGTCCACGTCCTTGGCGTCTATGCCGAAGAAGTATTGGCTTGCCTCCTGTACGCCGTATATGGTACCGCCGTACGCCGTTTCATTGAGATAGGTATTCAATATCTCTTCCTTACTGTAAGCACGCGTAAGGCGGATGGCGAGGATTATCTCTTCCAGCTTCCTGATTATGGTCTTGTTCTGTGTAAGGAGTGCGTTCTTGACGACCTGTTGCGTTATCGTGGAACCGCCTTGCGTATATGAGCCTGTGGCTATGTTGACGATAGCCGCGCGCAGGAAGGAAAGGGGGCGGAAGCCGGAGTTGGTATAGAAGGTGTCGTCCTCAATCGCGATGGCCGCCGCCTGTATGTATGGGGATATTTCCTCCAGCGGCACGGATCTGCGGCGTACGGTTCCGTGCACATCGTACAGAACTATGTTGCCGGTGCGGTCGTATATCTTCGTGGATTGCGCCACCTGACGGTTCTCAAAGTTGTTTATGGACGGGATGGGGACGAGCGCGGCCCATGCGAGCACGCCGCCGACTCCGACGAAGCCGGCGATGAATGCACCGAGCACGAGGAATTCCAGCCAGTATGGGAGCCGCAGAAAGCGGCGAGAGCGCGTTCGCTTCATATTCCGCGCATTGTAGCGTTTTTTCGCACGCCCCGCTAACCATTGGCAACTACTACGGGTCTCTGCGAGCGCGGGCGAGGTGCGTTATTCCGATGGCGATGGCGTCGTACTCGTCGTCGCGCACTATTTCCTTCTCTATCTTCACGAGCGCGTGCAGCATCTTGGCGAGAGCGCGCTTATCCGCTCCGCCGGAGCCTGCGACGGCCGACTTGACCTCGCGGGGCGTGTACTCAAAGACCGCGAGACCGAATTCCGAGGCGGTGTTGATCAGCGCTCCCCGCACCTCCGAGACCTGCATCGCGGTCTTCTGGTTATTTTGGAAATAGAGCTTCTCAAGCGCGACGCAATCCGGAGAATGTACGCGCAAAAGCCGCGCACACTCTCCGGCGATCTGAGCGAGGCGCTCTACGAACTCCGTCTTCGGCGACGTTTCTATGCAGTCCGAATACAGCACCACCTCGCGCGCTCCGCCGCTTTTTTCCACCACGGCCACCCCGCACCTGCCGTATCCGGGGTCTATGGCAAGGACCTTCATATTGCAAGTATAGCTCACGGAAAGAGGCCAGTGCCCGCGCACTGTCGCGCGTTGATTCTTCCACAGAGTTGATTGTGGAGTCGCTCACCGGCCTGCCCACGTTGACTGCACACACAGGCCCATGCCGACCGTCCACATTGTCCACACGGGCACTATTGCCCAAATCGGCATACGTCCCAATACTTTATATTAAATATGAAGTATTGGAACAAGGCGCGGGTACGCCGGACCATGGCGCGGGGGAAAAGGCGACGAGAGAGAATGATTGAGCGGGAAATTGAAGTAGCGGAATTGCGCCGGATGTACGCCAAGGGGTATGCGCGGAAAAATGCGGGCCTAATGCTCCATGCGCTCGGTATTAAGCGCCAGCTCCGTATGCTGGCGCGCCTATCAAAAGAGGGCGCGATGTCCGTTTCTAAGCTCGCGAAACCTTTCGGCATCACATTGTCCTCGGCGCTATGGTACGTGCACAACCTGGAACGCGCCGGGCTCATCACGACGCACAAGCGCGGCCGCATCCGTTTTTGCGTCTACAATCCCGAGGCACCAAAAGAGCTGGCCTTATGGCTTCGCTCGCGCCAGCCGTTTGATTTGCCATAGGATTTGCGCGGGGGCGGGTCGTACTTCTTACGGAGCAGGTATGCTATGTTTGGTTTGTATTTGAGGACGATACCAATACTTTATATTTAATATGAAGTATTGGTATAGGAACGAACGGCAGGGATCCGATAATTTCGCCGCCCTAGGCTTAGGTCGGTTTGCCCGAGGCTTAGGTCGGCGCGCTTTCCCGACGCGCATCATCGGCGCGTCGAGTATCCGGAAACTACTCGGCGTTGGTATAGACTTCCTGCACGTCGTCGTGTTCGTCTATCACGCCCAGTATTTGCATAAGCTTTTCACTGTCGGGCTCGGACAGCGGCACGGTCGTCTTCGGCTCGTAGCCTACGGCGGCCTTTTCAAACGCCCAAAGAGCGCTCCCGGGGGAGGCGAGAGCGAGGCCCTGCTCGCTTAGGAGATGCTTTATCTCCTGCGCGGTGCGGTTGTGGTTGTCGGTGAGCGCGTCTATGACGATGGCTGCGCCGCCGGGGCCGTACGTCTCGTACGTGACGGACTCAAGCGACGCGCTGTCGGTGGAGATGCCTTTCTGGACCGCGCGCTCAATATTATCTTTTGGCATGTTCTCTTTCTTCGCCGTTTCTATGATCGCGCGCAGGGCGGGTGATTCGGTATCGCCGCCGGCGAGCTTGCTCTCCACACTGATACGCTTCGCGAGCTTGCCCCATGTGGCGCTCTTGGCCTTGTCGGTCGCCGCCTTCTTGTGCTTTATCTGCGACCATTTGTTGTGACCGGACATTCTTTGCATTTTACACGAAATACCGCGGAGGATGTGCCAAGGCCTATTCCCTCGCAGCATATTTTGTGGGGTCGGGAATTTTCTGATGAAAATTCCCTCGGCTTCGCGCCGTCGCGCTGCAGAGACCCCAAAAACATGCTGCGAGGGGATAGTAGCCGATGTGCCCACAGAGATATGTACCGGTTTTCCACAGGCGTATGCAGGTGATATCCCCGATTTCGCACCAAGACGGCGCGCTTGACGAAAATTCCGGTGGTGTACCATCGGAAGTCTGGTGCGCTTTACCGTGCGTCAGCGCGTGGTGGTGAGGCGGCGCAAGCCGCTGAATCCGCCTCGTAGCTCCGAGGATCTGGCCTGATGCAAATCGGGCGACATCGCGGGAGCCGTCGGTCAGGAGTGGTGGGATGAGCGAAAGGGGTGGACGCGCAAGCGATTACCCTCGCGCACATTGAGGAGATCATATCAAGTCGTGTGCGCGCACTCACCGAGATCTGTAATGGCCGAAAACACGAGAGGCCTCCCCCTTGGGGGAGGCCTCCGTGATACCGTGCGTCCCCAGCATTGTATCCGCTATTTGTCAGGCACACGCTTCTTATCCACACACACGACATTTCGTGGGATATACTGACGTCATTACACGCTACACGTTTTAACTGTCATATGAAATCACTAATAAAGAAAACGAGCCGCTTGGGCTACGATCGTTCATTCGGGCTGCTCATTATCCGCATCGCGGCCGGTCTCGTATTCTTCATGCACGGGTGGAGCAAGGTCAACGGTCTCGGAGGAGTTGAAGAGATGTTCGTATCCTTGGGTCTCTGGGCATGGGTCGGCGTCTTCATCGCATGGTTTGAGGTCGTCGGAGGCCTCGCGCTCATTTTGGGGGTGGCGACGCGCGTCATCGGATTCCTTTTTGCGACAGAGATGCTCTTCGCCATATTCCTCACGGGCTTCAACAGCGGGTACCGCTCGCACGAGCTGGAGCTCCTCCTCATGCTAATCTCGCTCGGCGTCGCCATGAGCGGCTCGGGGCGCTTCTCGCTCTTCAAGCTTGAATGCGAAGAGTGCGGCGGCCTACTGTGCGACGAGCACGGCAAGCGATAGCCGCGCTGCGCCTTCTTTTACTGAACCGCCATCTCCGGCTTTCGGAGGTGTTTTAGTGCCAGATATGTCCCGAGGGGTGTCAGGAGCACGACCGCATATTCTATCCAGACATAGGAGGTAAAAAGTGCTTCCAAGCCGGCGATAGGGACGATATAAAGCGCGTCCAGTAGCGCATGCATGAGAGTCCACCCCGCGCCGTACAAGATAGCCAAGCGCACCGACGGTACTCCGAGAGCGCGTGCGGCCAGAGAGACCGCCGCCGCAGTAAGGATGTAGCTCGTCAGCTGCGCCCCCCAGCCATACGCGAGGCCGTAGCTTGCAAGAAACGACCACAGCATGAAAACGGTGGCGTATGTGAGAAATCCGTATAGTAGGAATACCTTATGCATGCATCTAATCGTACCACGCGCTATCATACAGGCATGAGTCGCGGGGAATTGTGGCTGTGGGTGGCGCTCGCGGTAGCGGTCAATAGTTCCGCTTGGGCTCTCTCCGCTCCCGTGCGCGCCACGTCCTTTGCCGCAGCCGCAGCCGCCACGCAGTGCGAGAGCAAGACGGCAGTGGACAATTTCGCCGCAGAATGTAGACATGGCTGCGAGTACGCGATTACGCCGAACTACAAGAAGAAAGGCACGGTGGACATCAAGGCGCGTGTCACAGACCCGACAGGCGTGCAGCCGGGTACGGTCAAATACAAGGACGATTACGGGGATACGATAATCCGCGTGTGTGACGGAGGGATTGAGAAGTCGCTTGGGCCGGATTTGCCAA
The DNA here is from genome assembly GCA_024654485.1 of Patescibacteria group bacterium. Lineage (GTDB taxonomy): Bacteria > Patescibacteriota > Minisyncoccia > Phycocordibacterales > UBA2100 > UBA10103. The sequence goes on from JANLHO010000001.1 coordinate 11,003, forward strand.
AGCTGAAGAGCGCTTTGATAGGAAGTGGGGAGGGGTACAGCTCGGACTACGGCTCTTCAGAGTACGTTGACTTTGATGGCTCCTCGGCGGATGCGGGAGATGCGATGGGTCTGCCGAACTCAGACACGCTTGGAGAGGCGTATACGCTTGCCGATCAGGCGCAGGCAGATGCTCCGACGAGCGATGGGGGCGTACGGGATGTGGAGCAGCAGATACAAGATGCGGCGCGCACGGCCATAGACGCGGACCCGCGCATAGAAGCCGCCGCGTATCAGCTGCAGGCGTGTGCGAGCCTGGGGAAGTGCTATGAGCCGCAGTATCTGGGAGCGGACGACGGCCCTTCGGTCGCCGATTACTGGAAAAACAATGTCGCGCGCGCGGCCGCGCGCGAGGATGTATCCGGCGCCGTAGAATCCGTTTACCGCGATAAGGTTGGCTATGTCACGACGCAGAGACCCGCCACGACCAACGTGTGGTCCATGACTACAGAGGACGAGAAATGGTACGACAACGACACCGGAAAAGTATTCATGTCGCGCGACAACGGGCAGAGCGACCCCGTCCTCTACGGCAAAAACGGCATTCCGATGCAGACATCGCCCGAGTACGGACTGTGGGCCGTCAACCTCCCTTCTCTCGACGGACCGGAGAAATTCGCTGAGTTTGAGAAAACATACTTTGATGGTGGCACAAAGCCGGGGGCTTTCGTACAAACCGATCGCGGTACAGTGCTGGCGAGCGAAGCATATGGCCCGTATGAGGTAAAAGAGATATCGCGCGATGCGTACGATGCAGTACGACAACAAGGCGACATAGCGAACGGCGTACCCGGCATCATAAATCGCGTTTCCGCCGTGACGAGCGGGAGAGTGCAATTTGACACTCCCGACACTTTCCCGCGGGAAACCGACGTGTGGTCAAGCAGTGCGCCCGTGTGGGCGCTCACACCGCTTCCGAGCGCCGATCGGGCCACGGCACTGTCTCTCGTGGAGGGGGAGGCGGGCAAATATCCCGCTTCGTACTGGCAACAAGCGAATCCCGTGACCGTGTACACATACGGCGCACTTCCGGATTTGCTTGATAAAGTAAGAGCTGCGGGATATTCCTCAAACTACGCAAATCAAATATGGCTGGACGGAGACTACGCGAGGTATGGAATGACAGAGACATTCGCAAGCACCGTAAATCATGAGCTGGCGCATTACAATGACGAAAAACTATTCCCCTCGGACTCACAATTCGGGACATCCGTGTACGGCTCTTCATACGGAGCGGCATATGCCGGCTCGTCGGGTGCGGAAGCTATCGCCTCCGGCAAGCTCGGCAGCGTGGAACTGCCTCAGGGATTCGTGAGAGATTACGGATACATGGGAGGCATAAAGGAGGATAAGGCCACGATAGTGGAGGCGATGTTCACCAATTATCCGGCGCTCCAGCAGGCCGTACGCACAGATCCCATTCTGGCGACCAAGGTCCGCATTCTGCAGGACGGTTTCGCGCAAGCGACCGGAGGAGATATGGACCAATCGTATTGGCAGCGACTCGCTCCCATAGATCCATATTGGCAGCCATCGCCTACGGTTACACGTCCGGGCCCCAGCCTTATCGCGACCATGTTCTCCCCGGGCCTGTTCTCGGTTTTTGGGTTCTGACGGTCTCGCTCGCCCGCACTTATTAAAGGCCTGCACTTATACACACCTATATCCACCCGAAATCCACGGAAAACGGTGGTTGACGCGGATTTGACGCAAAAAACACCGCGATATAGTTATGCGTACTGATGCGCCTTACCGTGCGTCAGTCGCCCTCACGGGGCAGGCAGCAATGCAGGCAACCGGAAGGCAGTTCCTTGGATATATATCACTGCCATGCGCATTGAGACAGTGCGGGAATTGTCGGTCAGAGCACTGAAGCGGTAGGTTTTGCGGGAGATTACATCAAGCGTAGAGTCAATCGCCGATCCGAAATGACCGAAAACCAAAAACCTCCCCTCGCGGGAGGTTTTTGGCGCGCGCTACACTTTCATCTGTTGCTGTTCTCCACCGGGAGCAGACTCGCCCATATGCTCGTAGCCTTTTTTGGTGATGACGCGGCCGCGGGGAGTGCGGTCCAGAAGGCCGGTCTGCATGAGGTAGGGTTCGTTGACCTCTTCTATCGTGCCCTCTTCTTCCGAAAGCGCGGCCGCGATGGTCTTTAGTCCGACGGGGCCGCCGCCGAATTTCTCCATGATGACGCCGAGTATGTCACGGTCGGTCTGATTGAGTCCGCCCTCGTCTATCTCCAGAAGCGCCAGCGCCTTTTTCACCGTCTTGATATCAAGCTTCTCTCCGCTCACTTCGGCGAAATCCCGCGCGCGTTTCAGGAGATAGTTGGCCGTGCGCGGCGTGGAGCGGGAGCGGCATGCTATCTCCATGAGGGAGCCCGCGTCTATCACTATCTTCAGTATCTGCGCTGAGCGCTTGAGTATCTCGGCTATCTCCGCATCGGTGTAGTACTGTAGGCGGAATACGCCGCCGGAGAAGCGGCTGCGCAAAGGCGCGGAGAGCATGGAGATGCGAGTCGTCGCGGAGATGAGGGTGAAGGGCGGGAGCTCAAGCTGCACGGTACGCGCCGACGGCCCCTTGCCGATGACTATATCAAGAACGCCGGCTTCCATGGCGGGATAGAGCACCTCCTCTATTGTGCGGTTTAGGCGGTGTATCTCGTCTATGAAAAGCACGTCGCCGGGCGAGAGGTTGGTGAGAATGCTCGCGAGGTCGCCGACGCGCTCTATCGCGGGGCCGGAGGTGGAACGCAGGGATGCTCCGATCTCCTTGGCCATGAGATGCGCGAGCGTCGTCTTGCCGAGACCCGGCGGACCGTAGAGGAGAACGTGCTCGGGCTGGTGGTTGCGGCCCTTCGCGGCCGTGAGGAGTATGCGCAGGTTCTCTTTTATTGAAGGCTGTCCCACGTACTCGCCCCAATCGGCAGGCCGGAGCGCCTGATCCAGCGAGCGGGGGACTTTTTCTGTTTCTGTTGGTTTATCGGTCATAGTATTCGGCTCGCTCGCGCGCCGTAGGCGGGGGAGCGGGGCGATTTAGGTAAGGTTGACAATCTGTTTTATTATGCTATACTCCTCACCTAGAAGCGGCGCACGGTCCGCTTTTCTCATTGAGATGCACAGTATCGGGCGATGGCGACGTTTCCGAGGACGTGGCGGTTCTTCCGCTTGCGGCAGGCGCTGCCGCCATCCTTAGGTCTTAGTTGCAACTTTCCATGAAAGCATCGCCCGATAGTGTGCACCTCCCATATTGAACACTACCACCACATTGCCCCTGTGCAATGTGGTTTTGTGGTCTAACTCACGCCTCGGTGGAGGCGAAGGACTGGAGCATGGCCTCGTCGTGCAGGTCTACGACGCGGCCGAGCTCGTCAAGCGACGTGACGCCTTTCAATACCTTCACCGCGCCGTCCTGCGCCATGCGGCGGATTTTCTGGTGTCGCGCCGCTTTCCATATATCGCGCTCGCTTGACGTGTGTCGCACGCACTCCTCTATCTGTTGGTCCATAAGGACGACTTCCACCACGGCGATGCGCCCCTTGTAGCCGAGGCCCCCGCACTTCGGGCAGCCCTTCGCTACCCACATCGTGTCGCGGTTTTGCGGAAGCTCGTCCTCGTGCGGAATGTTCTTCAGAAGAGTATCCATTATCGCGCGAGCGTCGCCCGCAATGGGCTGCGCTTCGCGGCATTCTGGGCAGAGTCGGCGCACGAGTCGCTGCGCCATAGCGACGGTTACCGCGGCACCGAGAATGTCGGCATTGACGCCCATGTCTATGAGTCGCGGGAAAGTGCCAGCGGCGTCGTTGGTGTGCAGCGTGGAGAAGACGAGGTGACCCGTTAGGGATGCATGCACGGCGGTGGAGGCCACTTCCGCATCGCGTATCTCGCCGACCATGATGACGTCGGGGTCCTGGCGCAGCGTGGAGCGCAGACCCAGCGCAAATGTGTAGTCCTTGGAAACCTGCGTTTGCACGACGCCCGCCAGATGGTACTCAATAGGGTCCTCTATCGTGACTATCTTGATGCCCGGATTTTGCACTTGGCGCAGGAAGGCGTAGAGCGTCGTGGTCTTACCCGAGCCGGTGGGACCGGTATTGAGTATCATGCCGTTGGGCTTGGCTATCTCGCGCTTGAAAATCTCCATCAGGTATTTATCAAATCCGAGCTCCTCCATCGGCAGCGCGATGGTCGTCGGGTCCAGTACGCGCATCACGATGGTCTCGGCGTAAGAACCGGGGAGGACGGAGGTGCGTATCTCTATCTCGTTGTCGTTCACCGCTATGGAGAATCTCCCGTCTTGGGCTGCGTTCTTTATATTTAGCTTCAGACCGGAGAGCAGTTTTATGCGCGATGAAATAAGCGCGTAGGTGGGCTGATCAAAGGTCATGATGTCTACCAGAACTCCGTCAAGACGATAGCGCATCCGTATGTTGTCCTCTTGCGGCTCAAGGTGCACATCGGAGGCGCTAAGGGAGAGCGCCCCGCCCATGATGACCTCCAGGACCCGCGATATGCGGTGCGTATCTTTGGATTTCGTGTGTGTGTCTATCTCAATTTTTACATCCTCTATCGTCTTGAGCTTCTGCATCATTTCCTGGATGGTCTCGTTGGAGAGGGTGAGGATGCCGGCTTCCGTTTCCGTCGCGTATGAGATGTCGTGGTAGCGATCCCATGCGTGCTCCAGAGACGCACGCGAGACGATAAAACGCTTCGCCTGGTATCCGAGCCGCTCAAGCGCTTGCAATTCCTGCAGGGCGTCCGGACGCTCCGGCGCTCGCATGGCGACCAACACGACCTTGTTGACCTTGCTGAAAGCCGCCATCTCCAGATCGCGCGCGCGCTTCTCGTCTATCAGGCGCAGCGCGTCGGTATCTATGGACTTGGATGTGAGGTCCACATAACCGACGCCGTATTTGCCCGAGAGCATTTGCGCAAGCTGCTCCTCCTCGCGTACGCGGAGCTCGTGCAATCGCTCGGACTGCTTCTTGTCGTTGAAGATCGCCATGCGTGCATTGTAACGCATGGCGGGAGCGCGTCGGACGGGTATTTCAACATTACCCCGCCTGGGCGTATCATGAGCGCGTGACTGCAAAAAAGAGAACTCGCGCGAAAAAGGGAGCCAGCGGAGAGCAGGCCCGCCTGATGCTTTTGGACACACACGCGATAATCCATCGCGCGTACCACGCGCTTCCCGACCTGACGACGTCCGCGGGGGAGCCCACGGGCGCCTTGTACGGCCTCATCACGATGCTATTGAAGTCCATCGCGGACCTGAAGCCCGACTATATCGTCGCCGCGCGCGACCGCGCTGAAAAAACGCACAGGCACGAGATCTTTGAGGAATACAAGGGAACACGGGCAAAAACGGAAGAGCCGCTCGTAGAGCAGCTCAAGCGAGCCGGCGAGGTATTTGATGCGTTCGGCATTCCCGTGCTTGATGTGGCCGGATTTGAGGCGGACGACGTCATCGGCACAGTGGCCGAGCAGGTCGGCGAAAGGAAGGATCTGGAGACGGTCATTCTGACAGGCGACATGGACATGCTGCAGCTTATTCAAGACGGACGCGTGACGGTCTACCGGCTCCTCACCGGGATATCAAACATGAAGTATTACGACGAGGACGCGGTTCGCGAGCGCTACGGCTTCGGGCCGGAGAATGTCACCGACTACAAGGGCATGTGCGGGGACCCCTCGGACAACATAAAAGGGGTGAAGGGTATCGGCGAAAAGACAGCGACCGAACTCATACAAAAATTCGGCTCGGTTGAGAATATTTACAAAGAGCTGGAAAAGGCTCCGGATTCATTCGCGAAAAAAGGCGTCAAGCCGCGCGTCGCAGTGCTACTTGGCGCCGGGAAAGAATCGGCGCTTTTCTCCAAGCAGCTCGCGACCATACGCCGCGACGCTCCCATACGATTCACCCTGCCGGATCATCCGTGGCGCATGAGTGACCACGCAAAGGGAATAATGGCGATGTGCGAGAGGCTTGAATTTCGCTCGCTCCGCGAGCGCGTTCGCGCCCTTGCGCACGTCGAGTCCGGCGCGCCGGAAGAGCGCGAGATGCCCGCGCAGGAAGTCGTACCGGATTCGCTGCGCGAAGCATCCATCGCTCTGTGGCTTTTGCACTCCGATACCACCAACCCCTCTCTCGGCGATATTTTGCGCTACGCCCATACGGAAGATTTTGAAAAAGCGCGCGCCAAGGTATTCGCCGAGCTCAAGAAAACGGGTCGGCTCCCGGAGGTATACGAAAAAATAGAGAAGCCTCTGATACCGGTCGTGGAGCGCATGAACGAGGCGGGCATTCTACTGGATACCGCGCACCTGAAAGAGCTTGCGCGCGAATACGGGAAGGAGGTGGGGGAAATAGCGGGACGCATCTACGGGCACGCGGGGCGCGAATTCAACATAAACTCGCCCAAGCAGCTGGCAACCGTGCTCTACGACGAGCTGAAGATAGTTCCTGCGCGCCAAAAAATGACGGCCGGCGGTGCGCGCACGACGCGCGAATCGGAGCTTGCGAAGCTCTCCCCCGCGCACCCCATAATCGCCGACGTGCTCGCGTATCGCGAGCTTCAGAAGCTTCTCTCCACCTATATAGAAAAGATGCCGGCCATGGTCGCCAAAGACGGCCGCCTTCATGCGCATTTCCTGCAGGCGGGGACTACCACGGGGCGCATGGCGAGCCAAGATCCCAACCTTCAGAACATACCCATAAAGACAGCGTATGGCCGTCGGATAAGGGAGGCCTTCGCGGCTCCGCGCGGGAGCGTCCTCATCGCGCTTGATTACTCGCAGATAGAGCTTCGCATAGCCGCCGGTCTTTCCGGCGACAGGAAATTGATAGATGTGTTCAAGGAGGGCGGTGATATACATGTGGCCGTTGCCTCGCAAGTATTCGGCGTACCGCCGCAGAAGATTGATTACGAGATGCGCCGGCGCGCCAAGGTCATCAATTTCGGCATCCTCTACGGCATGGGTGTCAACGCCCTGCGCGTGAATCTTGGCGAGGAAGTATCGCGCGCTGATGCCGCCGCGTTCCTCGCGGAATATTTCAAGAAATTTTCGGGGCTCGCGCGCTACATAAAAAACACCACCCAAGAAGCAGCGAAGCGCGGATACACGGAGACCCTCTTCGGCAGACGGCGCTATTTTCCCGGGCTTTCTTCGCCGCTCCCGCAGATGCGCGCGCAGGCCGAGCGCATGGCCGTCAACGCGCCGATACAGGGGACGCAGTCGGACATTATCAAGCTCGCGATGGTGGAGGCCGACCGCATGATAGAGAAAGAGGGCTGGAGGGACGATGTGCGCCTCGTCCTGCAGGTGCACGATGAGCTCGTCTACGAAGCGAAAAAGTCCGTCGCGGACGCGGCTGCGGCAAAAATACGGCACGCGATGGAGACGGTCGTGCCCGCGAAAGCCCTGCACGGTGTCCCCATCGTCGCGGAAGTTTCAATAGGGAAGAACTGGGGGGAAATGCAAAGGGTTTCGCGTATCTAGCAGCCGCCGACCCACGTCGTTCGCAGCAAGGTCGTGACTCATCCCAATACTTTATATTTTTTATAAAGTATTGGGATGGGGGCGTAATGGAGCTTGGGTCGCAGGCCCGTGGCTGGCGGCTGGTCGTTGGTGGATGGTTGATACTTGGAGCGTACCGGCCCGATCTTTCTGGACGCTCCGCGCCAAAGGCTATACGCTGTCGTATATGCTGTATGTGTATACGGGGACGGATAGAGAGAAGACGCGCGCCGCGCTGGAGGCCGAGCTCAAAAAACACAAGGGCGCGCGCGTCATGCGGCTAAGCGATGCACACGCGCCAGCCGACATTTCGGCCGCGCTTCAGGGAGGCGGGCTTTTCGCAGAGCGTCGCGCGGTCGTCCTGGACGGCGTATTGGAGAATGAAGAGATGCGCCCGCCCGTCATGCAGTCGCTGCCCGCGATGCGCGAGGCGAGAGACCCGTACTTTATTTTGGAGGAGAAACCGGATGCGGCGACCAAGCGCACGCTTGGCAAGTACGCGGAAAAGATACAAACTTTTGATTCTCCCAAGGGCCAAGAGGGGAAGGCCATATTCGCGCTCAAAGGGGCGCTTGTGCGCGGCGATAAAAAGGCGCTGTGGATAGGCTTGCGGCGCGAACTCATAGAGGGCAAGCGGCCGGAAGCGGTACACGGCTTCCTCTTCTGGGCCGCAAAAGACGCGCTTTTGCGCGCTCCAACAGCGCGTGCGCGGATTCTTGTGGCTAGGCTCGCCGAGCTGCCTCACGAGGCGAGGAGGCAGGGGGAGGAACTGGATTATGCACTGGAGCGATTTGTGCTCTCGGAGGTATGATACGATTGATGCATATGAGCGTCCCCGCCTTGCGCTTCGTGTGGATGGCGATATTTGTGGCCCTTGCACTCTCGGCCGCTTCTCTTTTGATACCCGCGCCAGCGTACGCGGTCGGTGCGGAGGCGGATAATTTCTGCACTCCCGTGATAATTGATGGTTGCGGATGCGGACTACAAATGACCTCCAAGGGGTGCCAGCGGAGCGCGAACAAGTATCTGTGCGTATGCGCAGACGTTACGTCTGGATTCACAACTACAGGCTTATGCGTTGCGGAAAAAAAATGTGAGGCGGTCACCACCGGTGGGAAGGGAGTGGACAGCGGGCTTAGCCAGCTTGCGCAACAGCTTGGCAAGATGCTGGGCGACTTGTTTAAGGGCGGACAAGACGGTGGCGGTGACAGCGGGAGTCAGAGTACAGGGCAGTGCCCCGGCGGGTACTACCAGACCAGCGTCCCCTCCTCCGACCCGTGCGCGCAGTATGTCGCTCCCACCTCCGCGCAGATAGACACCGGTGCGTTCGGTGGCTCCAACACCGGCTCCAGCGCGCTTTTGAATTCGCTCTTGGGCAATACCCAGGCCTCTCCCATCGGCTCTTCCGCATTGATAGATCTGACGACAGGCACGGACGCGGGAGCGTCGGGCCAGATAGACATCGCGGGCAACACGCCGGGCACAGCTTTCCGTATAAATTCCCTGATAAGCTCCGACAACTCCACCGACGATTCCACCGGCCCCGCCAATACCACGAACACACCAAACGCCGTCGCTTCAGGGACCGCGTCCCCGTCAGGCGTCAAAACATCGGCGGGCGGTGCGACCGGCATAAGGAATGTCGTAACCATGTCCGGTAATTCCACGAGCACCGACGCATCGGCAGCCCCTCCCGAGTCCGGCGTTTCGGGCGACATCACGGTCGGCGAGGGTGGAGCGACAGTGACTGCAGGCACCACCGACGCGGAAAAGAATACGACGGTAGCGGGGTTCTATGGCTCCGATGCGCCCGGAGGTCAATCGCAGGGTCTCGCGGCTCGCTGGTGCGAATCGCGCCCGTGGGCCGGCAATTTCCTATCGGTGATAATACCTCCGACATTCTTTGACAACCTTTGCACATGGAGGGGGTATCAGGTGGGACCCGAGGAGCCGTCCGCGCCCACTCTCCAGCAGACTGACCCCGCTCCGAAGCCCCCTGCCCCGCCACCGGCCGCGACCTCCACGGCACCGGCGGTCGCGCCTCGCGTAGACATCTGGGCGGTTCCCCCGACCGTCCCGCTTGATACGCGCACCTCAATATTCTGGAATGCGCAGGGCGTTACCGAGTGCACCGAGACGTCTCCCGACGGAAGCTTCAGCCACTCAACGCTCTCCGGCGGGGCCGCTACGGTCCCCTTGGTGCGAGCGACCACGTTCACCATCTCGTGCCTCGCGCCGGACGGCTCGTATGTTTCGGGCTACGTTACGGTCAATATAGCGATATAGCGTCCGCCTCATAAACTCATAAATAAAGAATAAGGGAAGCGTCGCGGGTACTTATTGCGAAGTGTCGCAGTGTAGTATTATCCATACAGTATGAATCCACTGCACTCCGCTCTCGCGCAACTTGATAGGGCCATAATAATACGAGGTATCTCTGACGAACTCCGCTCCCGCATTGAGAAGCCGGAGAGGGAGATCGTGGCCTCCATACCCGTGGAGATGGACGACGGCAGCGCCAGGATATTTGAGGGATATCGCGTGCAGCATTCAAGCCTGCGCGGTCCGTACAAAGGAGGCATCCGGTATCACGCCGACACAAATCTGGACGAGGTGCGCGCGCTTGCCCTTTGGATGACAATAAAATGCGCCGTCGCCGACATTCCGATGGGTGGGGCCAAAGGAGGCGTCACCGTAGATCCGAGAACCATATCGCAAGGCGAGCGTGAGCGTCTTTCGCGCGGGTGGGTGCGCTCCCTGTACCCGCTGCTCGGGCCGGACAGCGACATCCCCGCGCCCGACGTAAATACCAACCCGGAGACCATGGGCTGGATGTCCGACGAGTACGAAAAGCTGACATCCGATACGCGCAATGCGGCCTTTACCGGAAAGGCGCTTGATAGGGGCGGCTCCGAGGGTAGGAGTGCGGCGACGGGAGTAGGCGGCTTTTTCGTCTTTGAAGCCCTGCGTTCTCTAATGGGCCTGCCGGAGAAGGTTGCCATCGCCATACAGGGTGTGGGCAACGTCGGGGTGGGCGCGGCGGAGGCATTTCACGCACACGGCCATCGGGTCGTGGCACTTTCGGACTCAAGAGGCGGTGTCTATGCCGAAAAAGGTCTTGACCCCGCGGCGGTGTCCGCATACAAAAAAGAAACGGGCTCTCTAAAATGGTATCCGGATGCGGAAGCCATATCCAATGATGACCTGCTCCGGCTGGAGTGCGACGTATTGGTTCCGGCGGCGCTTGAGAATCAGATAACCGCCGACACGGTTAGCGGCGTCCGCGCGAAAGTAGTGCTTGAGCTCGCCAACGGACCCACAACGCCGGAAGCCGATGATGCGCTCCTCGCGCGCGCGGTACACGTCATACCCGACATTCTCGGCAACAGCGGCGGGGTGGTGGTGTCGTCCTATGAATGGGAGCAAAACCTCAAGGGAGAACACTGGAGCGAGGATGATGTCCTTGGGAAGCTTCGCACTCTTTTGGAGCGCGAAGGTCGTGGCGTGTGGGATCGCGCGAAGAGGCTGAAGACGGACATGCGCCGAGCGGCATTCACGATAGCACTGGAGCGTTTGCAGGAAGCGCTTGATGCGAAGAAAACTCACTGATTCACCGCTGTCTTTTTGTAGGCAAGGCTACGTTTCCGAACCCTTTTCGCCCCGCTTTTCACCGTGGCCGCCCCGTATCCCAATACTTCACATTTTTTGTGAAGTATTGGGATGTTCAGCGGAACGAATGTCCTGCCAAAACGCGACTTTGCGCATCATTACTATCCCCCCGGGAGGGATCGAACCTCCGTCAACTGCTTAAAAGGCAGCTGCTCTACCATTGAGCTACGGGGGGAGATGTCTATTTCTAACAGACAACAGCCGCGAATGCTACCGCCGGCCTTCTGCTACAGAGGAAGATCAACCGCGAAAGCACCCGCCCCTGTCATGACGAGCGTCGCGCACATGACGAGCGCGAGCGCGAGAGCAGAGCGGGGAAGAGCGCGAGCGCGCGGGAAAAGCAGCGAACCTGCCACGAGCACGACACCCAATAGCGCCATGGGCTGCGTCCACGCGCCCAGGAGCAGAGCGAGCCCGACTACCGCTTCAACAGCGCCCGATATTCGGAAAAGCGTCTCCGGCGCGCGCACATGCCGCCACGCCATGTATCCGAATACGACCGCAATAGCCAAGCGGATAAGCGCCGCCGCCAAGGGTGAGAGGAAAAGCAGCTGCGGTAATGCGGAAAGCATGAGGACAGTATACAGTGAACGGTGAACGGTGAACAGAAAATAACCATGAAAAGGGAAATAGCGGTTCTGCTGCACAATATAAGAAGCGCACACAATGTCGGGTCGGTCTTCCGCACAGCCGACGCCTCCGGCGTCTCGCGTATCTACATCACCGGATACACGCCGCCTCCTCTGGACCGTTTCGGCCGGATTAGCGACGCGATAGCCAAGACGGCCCTCGGAGCCGAGCGCTCTGTCCCATGGGAGAGCCATTCATCATGCGCGAAGCTTCTTGAGAAACTTCGCGATAAGGGCTGGCGCATCGTCGGCGTTGAGCAGGATGAGCGCTCTCGCGACTATCGCTCCATGCACGCACGCGACAAAATGCTGTTCGTTTTTGGCAATGAAGTACGCGGCTTATCAAAGCAATTGCGTGATTCGTGCGACGAGCTGGTGGAGATACCTATGCACGGCAAAAAAGAATCGCTCAATGTATCCGTGGCGGCGGGAGTGATACTTTTCTCGCGCGTTCGGTAAAACAGCTTCGCTAGTACGACAAGACGTCCACTACGCGCCCCTCGCTGTCCAAGAGGCGGATGACATCATGTGAGTTGTCCCAGAGCTCGGCCGTACGATTGAGGAATATCCTCCAAGAAGAGGAAGAGAATTCAGCGCTCGCCTTGCTCACGTTTACGCAGCCGTTGTACGTCAGCACATTCGCGATGAACGACCTGCATGTGCCGGACATGCCCGCAGGCACTTGGTTGCCCGGGAAAGCGCATCTGGGGAGCGACGCCACGTAGTCTATGCACGGCGAGCCGTATACGCGGATGTTGTCGGCCGTCGCCGGCAGGAGGTCCGCAGGCGCGGGGCACTCAAGCAATATTTCCGGAGTGAAATCGCGCACCCCTTCCAGATATCCGCTGCAGACATTTTCGCGGAAAGATACGCCGACGGGCGATGCGCCGGTCGTTAGTATCGCTGAGCCCCCCGACTCTATGGAAATAGGCTGAACGGTATTGACAGTGCCCATGACGAAGGGAGACGCCCCTTGCGGTATATATGAGCGTACGCCGCTGACGGCGCTCTGCAGAGACCAGCCTGTTATGGAGAGGGTCGTACGGAGCCCCACTGTATTTAATTCCACATATTCTTCATCGGGAGAGCTTGCCTTCGGGTCGCCGCGCCCGAGTGTGATAGCGCCGGCATACGGGGACGGATTTCCGAATGACCGCGCCTCTTGCGGGTCCGCGTCCTGCTGGTACTCGTCTTGTTGCGAGTCGGATTCCGCGAGCTTCCTGTCCGCCTCATCCACATAGCCCGAAATATCCGGTCCGCGCGTGAGAGATATCTGCCAAGGGAGCTTGATGAATTGGGTGGACGTGCCGCTGCCGAAGAGAAAGCTTATGGGATTGCCTATGCTGCCCGCCGTGCGCGCCACTGCCGCCGCCCCTCCGGCTACGAACCACAAAAAGACGAGTCCGATGAAGACTACGACGACCACGGAGATAAGGATGCGCTTTATCATGCGGGTATTATAGCCTGCTTTGCAGGAGCGCCTTCAGCTCTTCGCGGGCGACCTCTATGTCATTCCAGGGGACTGTGGAGCCGTCGCCCGCCGTTATCTCGGTGTCTATTCCCATCCCCGTGATGAGTACGGCCACGCGGCTACGCTCGGTATGCGCCTGCGCGAGATTGAGCGCGCGACGGATGGCCGCGCGCCTGTCCAGGAATATCTCCGGCGCGCTCGTCATTCCGCGCGCGATGTCGTCCACTATTTTTCGCGGATTTTCGTCGTAGGCTACGTCGTTGGTGAGGATGACCTGCTCGCAGTATCGCTCCGCTATTTCTCCGAGTACGGGTCTCTTCCACTTGTCGCGGTTGCCCGCAGCGCCGAATACGCATATCTTCGGTCGGTCGGCGTATGTCTGGTAGAGTTTTTCCAGCGCGTCCGGTGTGAGCGCGTAATCAACGATAACCAAGAAGTCCTGTCCCGCATCCACCGGGTCCGTGCGCCCGGGGATCCGTGACACGGAAGCCACTCCGCGCGCTATGTCCTCCGTCGGTATGCCCAGAGCGCTGGCCGCGCACGCGGCAGCGAGAGCGTTCTGGAGGGTGAAGGTGCCGGGAAGCGCCGTCGTCATGCGGTGTCCGCGGAAAGTGAAGTGTCCGCGCTTTTCGTCGGCATCGTACGGCGCGCTCTCCTTGAGCGAGAAAGGAATTTTTTTCTCCACAGGGAGCGAGAGGTAGCGCGATCCTTCCTTATCCTCCGCGTTTGCGACTATGATACGCGGCCTCTTGCGCGAGCGGGCGAGTTGTTTGCCCAGCTGGAACTTCGCGTCCGCGTACGCCTGATACGAACCGTGCGACTCTACGTGCTCCGGCGAAAGGTTGAGGAAGAGCAATGCGTCAAGCTCCAGAAAACGGTGGCGATACTGCCGCGCGCCCTCGGAGGTCATCTCTACTATGGCGATGTCGCAATCTGCGGCGCACGCACGCCGCAAGAAATTTTGGATAAAAAGCCTTCCGGGCATGGAGCGGCCCGCGGAAGGGGAGGAGTGCACTCCGACCTTGACCCGGATGGAGCTTGAGAGTGCGGTATTTCTGCCCGCCGATTCCAGTATCGCGTTCAAAAATTCCACGGTGGAGGATTTACCGTCGGTCCCCGTGATGCCGATGACGGTGATATCGCGCGACGGATGCCGATAAACTGCGGCCGCTATATACGCGAGCGAGAAATGATACAGTGCGAGTAATCCGGAGGGCACGAGCGCGCGCACTATGCTTTTGAGGCCGTGCATGAGTTATTGCTTGCCGAGTATCTTTAGAGCTTCGCGCAGGCGTTCCGAGCTTTTTTCTATGCTACTCGGCACCTTGCGCAGCGCCTCGCGCGATTCTTGCAGCGTGTACCCAAGTGCGCGCATGGCCTCCATGGCGTCTTCTTCGCCGCCCAGTGCGCGCGCCTCGCGCTCATCCGCCTCGCCGACCTTGTCCTTCAGTTCAAAAACTATCTTCGCCGCGGTTTTTTTGCCTATTCCCGAAACTTTTGTCAGGTAGGAATCCTTTCCTGATGCGATCGCCCCTCGCAGAGCTTCTATCGGCGCGATATCAAGCACGGCGAGCGCGGAGCGCGGCCCGATGCCGCCCACTGTGAGTAGAAGCTCAAAGAAGCGCAGCTCTTCCTCCTCCAGAAATCCGTAGAGGTCCAGCGCATCTTCGCGCACCGCGAGGTGCGTCCAGAGCGACGCGGTTGAGCCATCGGAGAGCGCCGCAAGAGTCGCGCGCATAGCCGCGACCTTGTACCCGACTCCACCTGCCGAGAGGATAAGGTATCCTTTGCGTATATCACGCACCGTGCCCTCAAGGTGTCCTATCATAGTGGAAGTATAAGGTGTATCGCGACAGAGTGCATGCGGGTATTGTATACCCCGCTCGCTCGACCCACGATTGCCCAGAATTACTCTAAGCTATGATGTCTCTATAGAGACATCATAGCTTAGGGGGTGAATGTTGGAATATCCGCAGTCGTGCAAAAGTATCTGTGGTCGTACGCTGGTTTGCGTGGAATCGATATGTAGGATACTATGCCGCCGTTATGGCCAATACGACATCGGCAAAAAAAGCGCAGCGTCAGGCGGACAGACGTCGGGTTTTTAATACGCGCTGCAGGCGCGACATGAAAGATGCGGTTAAGGAGGTCAATTCGCACATCACGGCGAAGAATGCATCGGATGCGCAGGGCGCCATGCCCAAGGTATATCAGGCGATAGACAAGGCGGCGAAGCGCGGCACCATAAATAAGAACAAAGCGGCGCGAATGAAATCACTCATAGCGAAAAGATTGGCGGCGCTTTCCAAGTAGTCTTATGGCAAAACCGGCGCGGCACGGTGGGCCGCGCCGGTTCCCTGCGCCATTTACTCGGAGCCGTTTCTCGTCTATTCTGTTGAGTCCGCCCCTCGTCGTTCAATGGATAGGACATTTCCTTGCGGAGGAAAAAATGTAGGTTCGATTCCTACCGAGGGGATAACGATAAGCGCGTTCAGCGCGTACGCGAATGCCATTATCTCGCGGAGTATGCGTATGTCGTGATAAACGATAAAGCAGATGCCCATGAAATTTTTACGGAATTTCCTCTTCGCGCTCCGTTTTTTCACATGTATCTTGCCAAATTGCGCAGGGCACACATCCAATAATCCCGACCAGAAAGCGATTGCCGCGTCCTTGTCGTGATAATGGTGCACGTGCAGTCGTATGCGCAACTTGCGTTCATCAATGGGGAAACTTCTTCGCAGCAACGTCAGATAAAGTAATGCAAGAGCGGGGTCTGTATTTGCGAACACGGCGCTAGAAGTTTTTTCTCGTTTTGTACCTTCGGCCCAATACAACATCGCGAGCAACGCTTTGAGAACGGGCGCGTTGCGTACCGGGACTTTCTGCGCCTGCTTTCGGCTTGTCTCGATTGCCGCCGTGATACGAGCCGCCCTCTGACGATGTAGTGTCTCTGCGGAACGCCTCCGCGTTTTTCTTAGATGAGCAAGCTGTGCTTTTCTGTCGAACACGCCCGGATACTTTTCTCCAAGCCACAGTGACAGAGTGCTTTTCGGGATAGGGAATCTCTCCCGTATTTCCGCGTAGGTCTTGCCTTGCGAACGAAGCAACTCCACCTGTCTTTTAGTTTCACTGGAATATCGCATACGACTCTACTTCTTCGAGCATACCGTCATACGTCATATTGTACGCCTAGCATCCTTTAGTACACCATAGTGCATGTTCATAAGTTGTTTTTCCACACAAATGCACCGTGGCGCATTGCGCTTATCCCCGTTAGGGCGCATGATTGCAACATGCATGGACTCTGGCGTCGCGACAATCGCGCGCACCTACAGCGGGGCGTATCAATCCTCGCCGGCGTCGTATTCATCGCAATCCTAGGCATTGTAGGACTTTTCCTCCAAGCCACCGTCGCTCCCTCCGACCCCCTCGCCCAATCCGCGAGCGCCAGCTTGGCAGCGCTTACGACAGAGTCAGTGGAGCCCAAAGATACGTCCTGGGATACAGGTCGGTCCGTCAGCACGTCACAAAACAATCCCGCCCTGCAGCAAGCGATCAATCTGGCGGCGGAGAAAAAGAAGGCGTGCGGGAACGCGAAAAGCCAAGCCCTGTCTCTTGGCGCCGATTCGTGGCCTACATCGGGGAATCCAAAGCCACAGAAATTTGAGCCCGGACAGGATGCAATAAAGGATGATAAATGCGTCGGCGCGGTCGCGCTAGGACCGGATAGGAAGACTATTGAGGATTACCGATGTGTCGGCGAAAGTTCCACGATAAATTTTGATGCGAGGGGAGGTGGCACCATCGTTTCCAGCGCTGACAGCAGGATGCCGGAGGGGAAATGTTTCGTCACGTATTGTGATGGCGATGGCAAGAATTGCTCGCCCGCGCTTACCATAGACGGGGCCTCGGACCTCAAGAAGATAGCCACGAGCAATCCCTACGTACTTAGCAAGTTATCTAAAGTAGTGCAACAAAATCTTGTGAAGGCAGGCGCACTACCAGATGCCGCGACGAGGAACTTGACTGACGCGTACAACAAGGTTGGAGATGCGGGTAAAGCCGTAGATGATGTCCGAAAGAGTTGCGCCGCAAACACGAGCTGCGTCGCATCAATTGACAAACAAATCGCGCAGGCGGCGGGCTTGACGTGTTCCAATCCAGTTGAGAGTGCTCTTACATGCGATGTCGTAGCTGACCCCGATACGGTCGGCGCTCTCCAAAAGACTCAGAAAGATTTGCAAGGATCTCTCGCGTATCTGAAAGACGCACAGGCGGGACCGGGGTGTACGGGACCGAATTGCAGTGCGCCTCAGCCGACACCGCGGCCTGACACCAACGCTCCGAGGCCGCCTCCCAATAATGATCCTACACCCGGACCTCCCGGAGGAGGGAATTCCACGTTTGGCCCACGGCCGACCGGCTCTGCTGGCGGGAATGTCGGCGGATTGATAGGGCCTCTATTGAGCGGCCTACTGAAAGGTCTGATGGGGCAGCAGTCGGGCCAAGGCCAGAAACCTCCCGCTCCTGCGTGCTCCACCGATTCCCAAGCATACGCGCAGCAGCAGCAGCAATACCAGCAGGCGATGCAGCAATACAACTATCAGCTCCAGCAATACAATTATCAGAGGCAGCTTGATTCCTACTACGGCAATCAGAATAGTCCGCCAGAGCCCCCGCCGCAGCCCCAACACTGCAAACCATCCACCGGCTCGCAGTGCACTTCATCTCCCCGGCAGCCGCCTGCGGCCAACTGCAACGTAGGCTCGTGGCGCGCCGTTTATCAGGGAGCGTGTATCGCAGATTGGCAGTGCGTCCCCGCGAGTGCCACCACCACCCCTCCCGTCGCGACCACCACCCAGCCCACTCCGCCAGCAATACCTGAGGCCAAGCTCTCGTGTCAGCCCACGATAGCCGATGTGGGCATGGATATCGCAATCTCGTATTCGTGTACGGCGGGCACGGCCGAGGGCGACGGATTCAGTGCGACCAGCACGGCCGGCTCTGCGACCACCACGATACAAAAGCCGCCCGCCGGCGCCAATACCGCGACCTACGGAGTCAAATGCACGACCAACGAAGGCAGGACGGCCGGAGCGCAGTGCTCCATAGAGATAAATCAGCCATCCATAATATTCATCGCGAATCCCA
>JANLHO010000003.1 GCA_024654485.1 Patescibacteria group bacterium
GAGGTCGTCGTTGAGGTTGGCGAGTGCGGCGTCCAGCTCTTCTCTTGTGATGCCGCCCGCGACCACGACGCGCCGCGTTTCCACCGTGCGCTCTATGACGGGCTGGTTGATGACCGTACTGTTGACGGTTGATTGCTGATTGCTAGCTGGCCATCGGCTATCGGCTGCGGGCTGCGGGCTGCCGGCTATTCTCGCGTACGGCTTTATCTCCACGGATACGGAGCCGTACCGCGCGTTTGCAGCGATGCCTCTGGAGCGCAGGAGGTCGGCGGGGAAGGCTATCGCGTACACGAAGTCGTCCACCGCGCTGTTCACCATGCGGGCGAGGGAAGCGGCTGCAAGCGGCACGGAGCGTGCCAGAGACGCTAGAGTGCCTGCGGGGTCACCGGCTGCGAGCGCGAGCTGGGTCTGTGCGCGGTCTCTGACATCTCCCGCATCTGCAGCGGCGTTCGCCAAAGAGCGCGCAGTACCGCCTATTGAGTCTGCCGCGTATCGTGCGTATTGAGGATCTACCAGTGCGTATGTGCCGAAGGTGATGAGGAAGGCGAGCGTGAGGGCGGTGAGTTTGTGAAGGAATTCCACTACGGGATTTACCGTGTGTGCGGAAACGTATGTGGCGTGTAGTGCGGCGTGCGCACCGCCCATTGGCGTGCCTACCAAAGAAGCCACGCTATCAAAGCTCGCAGCGGCACCCTGAGCGAGTGAGCGTTTCAGCTTGTCGGTAATCTTCTGCGGCCCTGCTTCCGGATTTAGAGTAGAGATGCCGGAGATCTCTCCTGCCTTCGCACCTTGAATTGCTGCGTTACGCCGAGCATCTCCGATATCACTCACCCTGTACTCTTGCGCACGCTCGCGTACAAGCTGCTTACTTCTAAGAGCGCGTGCATGCTGCTGCTCTACCGAAAAGGACTTTAGGGATATCGGGTTGACGTACCAATTTTTTCCGGCGCGACGCCCAACTATCCTTCCCTCCTTGCAAAGACGAGCAATGTAGTCACGAGTGAATCCCGCTTCATCTGCCGCCTCTCTGGCGGCGATGTACCGTACCCCGTCAAAGAAAATTTCATCACTCATGAGATTTACGAATCTGCGAATTATCCGAATTCGCGAATGACTGCGAATTGGAATCCCCATTCGTAGATATTCGTTGATGCGGACCCTGGATTTTATTCGGACTTATCCGGAGGATTCGCCTCGGCCGCAAAATAGTGTCGCTAAAATTTATGAGCAATCCGAGATCTATCCGCGACTGCTGAAGATAGTTTTGTATTTGGCGGTAATAATCCCTGGTCAAGAGTCGGGCGGTTTTCAGCTCAAGTAGGATTTTTTCCTCAACAAGAAAATCAACGATGTTTCCTGAATCTCCCAAACGGAACTCTCTCTCATACTTCAATCCCCTGTCCCCGATCTTCTCCTCCAAAAGATCTGCGTACTGCTTTTCTCTGGCAAACCGACCCAATTCGTTATGAACATCAAAGCAGGCTCCAACGATGGAAAATGAAAGCTCCGGGTACAGTATCTTTTTATTCGTGGTCATTTGCAGATTCGTAGCATCCATTCGCAGATTCGAACTTCGGTCGGATGCACGACTTATCTAGATTTTACTAGACATTTCGGATATCGTGGGGATATCCGGTGCATACACATGTGGATAGCATGTGAGTGAACATGGGATATGACGCCCGACTTTAAAAATCAGTTCGTAGCGCATGCTCCGGTACTCTCGCTCCGGACCATCCTCCTATCATGTGTTATAGCGCAGGATTACACGTCTGCGGTCATAAGCACACGACTATCTCGCACTTCCGAGATGCCTAATATAGAGCCGTCTCGGTAAATGCTCGCTTAATTTACGCGTTTGTACACAAGTTCGGGGACCAGTATCGCCTCCAGTACTTCACCGATGCTGTTGAGCGCGGCTGAAGCGCTGGCCGTGAGAGATTGAGGGATGGTTTTTGGTGTACCCATTGTGTATGTAGCGCCGTCTTTCAAGGTGTACAGGCCCAAGCTAAGTACTATTGCCACTGTAAAGACAGCCACGGCTACCGAGGCGGCCGGGAGCAAGCTCCTCCTGCTCTTTCGTTTCCCAGCTGCATAAACAGGCATATTTTGCCTCAATGGAGGCATTTTTCGCGTAGACAGATGCCTGTCTACATGTATGGGGATGTTGTGCTCCGGCACGGATATGATGGTCTCGTCGCCGATTTCCCCATCTGCATCTCCCTCGGGAGTCTTATTGGGCAAATAAGGCATAAGATCAACCGAATCGTCTCTTGTGTATGTAAAAAACTCCCCGTTATGGGACGTTGATGGCCTCACAGAGAGTGCTTGGGCGGCAGGACGCGGGATGCCCACTGATTGCGTCTGTACGGCCGCAAGAAGCGCATCTTTCTCTTTCTTGTGTGCCAGGAGCGACTCACGATCAACATACCATCTGTTGCCTATTTGCCTGGCAAGGACCGTACCGGAGCGAGCTAGCTGACCTATATAATCCTGATTATAAGACGTGATTCGCGCTGCTCGGCTTGCCGAAACGTAATCCCTACCGTCAAATGAGACTATGCTGTCCGGTTCCGCAGGAGCAGCAGAGAATTGCCTCTTTACCTGCGGCCTGTATTCATCGGCGCTCTTTTTGTACTCTGTGAGCGACTCCATTGAGACGTACCAAAGGCCACCAATGCGCTGCGCCTCAATAAGCCCGCGGCGCGCGAGCTGCCCGATGTAATCTTGCGCATATCCGCTCAACTCCGAAGCTCGCTTGGACGAGATATACGAGATGCCTTCCAAAACGACCTCATCTGTCATAGTGGGAGTATACCACCACGCTGCCGAGAGGCGGCGGCGCGACGCTATCCGCCTTGGGGATAGCGCTTAGACCTTCAATTTTGACTTCAGGAGCTCGCGGAGCGCCATAGGATCGGCGGCTCCGCGAAGCGCTTTCATGCACTGTCCGACCAGAAATTCCAACGCAGGCCCTTTCCCTGACTTAAAATCCGCCACAACGTCGGGATTTTTTGCAATAACGTCGTCTACAACGGCCCCAACGGCATCTTCGCCAACAGTGCCGCCAATCAGGCCTTTTTCTGCCGCGATACGGGACGGACTGTCTCCGCTCTCTACGGACAGGGCAAGCACATCCTTAGCCGTACGCGAATTCAATTTACGCTCACGTAGCATATCTATTATCTCCTTGAAATTATGCGCCGATATGGGAATCTCGCCACGCTTTTCCGTATCTCGTTCTCCAGCATCTCGGATTATCTTGACCAAATCGTTCGCAATATAATTCGCAGCCAATAGAGCGGACTCTTTGTCGTATCCCGCCGATACGTCGTCAAAAAAATCGCCCAGAGCAGCATCACGTACGAAGCTGTCCGCGTCATCCGGCTTTACACCCACCTTGAGGTAGCGCCCGCGGCGCTTCCACGGAAGCTCCGGCAATGTGGAAGAGAGGTCTTTTGCGGAGAATCCGCTTACCCCTGAAAGCTTCAAGCTCGGCAGATCCGGATCCGGAAAATACCGATAATCCGCACTGCCTTCTTTGATACGCTGCGGGAATGTCTCCTGCTTTGACTCGTCCCACCCCAACGTCTCCTGCGTGATATCCTTCCCTTCCTCAAGCATTTGTGTTTGTCGCCGTATCTCAAAAGCCACGGCGCGTTCCATCGCGCGAAACGAATTCAGATTTTTCACTTCCACCTTTGTCCCCAATCCTACTATTCTCTGTTCACTGTTATCTGTTCGCTGAACACTGATATTCGCCTCTACGCGCATCTCCCCCTTTTCCATGTTTGCCTCTGACACTTTGAGATAGCGCAGGAGCAACTGCAACTCCCGCGCGAACCGGCCCGCATCTTCCGCACTGTGGAGGACGGGCTCCGTCACTAGCTCCATCAGCGGGACGCCGGCCCTGTTGTAGTCTATTGATGTCGTGCCCGTATTGTCGTCGCCGGTGGCGAGCGGGTCTGAGCCATGCATGGAGCTCGCGGTATCCTCCTCCAGATGCACGCGCGTGATAGCAAAGCCCAAGAGCTCCCCTCCCGAGACTAGTGGGTACTCGTATTGCGAGAGCTGGTAGCCCTTTGGGAGGTCCGGATAAAAATAACTCTTACGATCAAATTCCGTGTAGTCGGCGAGCTTTCCTCCCAGCGCGCACCCGACGCGAAGCACATGCCTCACCGCCTCACGATTTATGACGGGCAACGTGCCGGGATGCGCCATGCATACGGGACAGATGTTTACGTTGGGCCGTGTCTCGTCCGCATCATTCTTAGAGCGGCAGAACATCTTCGTCCGCGTCTTCAGTTCTGCATGTATCTCCAAGCCAATTGTCGGTACGTAATCGCTCATGCATCCATACACTATCACCCCCTTTCAAAACCCACAAAGGTGCTCCCGCTCCGTTTGCCCCGAGAGAACATCGCGCAGCGAACAAAAATAACCCTCGTCATATGGCAGTAGCTCTACACGTACCGCGTGCGAGCGATACGTCGTTCGGTGCGGGGCAAACGGAGCGGGAGCACCCACGCCACCCCCATCTCGGAGACCGAGATTCGCTACTACGAGACGAGACGCCACTCACCGGAGACGAGAAGAGGCTCGGCTTTCTTGTATTTCAACTCCCGCGTTTCCGTGCCATTAGTAATGGTGACCTTCTCATTGCGGCCGTACGTTCTCTTCCCTGCCGGCTGGTTTTGTGCGGTTATGTTGAGTGCGGCCTTGTGGATAACTCCGACGTCGCGAAGCAGGTTCTGGCCCTGACTCGCGGGCGTCGGGGCCGCTGGTGGAGCCGCAGACAAGTTCCGCAGCACATGAGCCGTCTGCAGAGCATAGGTTTCTTCCATAGCGCGGAAGAGCTTTAGACCTTCTTTTTTATACTCTACCAATGGATCACGCTGTCCGTATGCGCGCAGGTTGACCGAGCTGCGCAGATATTCCATTTGCTCAAGATGTTCTACCCAAAGATGGTCTATGGACTGGAGCAAGAAACGACGTACGCTGGGGAAAAATACGTCCGCAAGCTCGCCCTTCTTTGTTTCTATTACCTGCCGGAATTCGTCGCCATCTTCTGCAGGCAAGACTCCCGCTACGCGCTCAAGCTCCGCTTCCACCTCTGCGTCGCTCCCCGTGAGTATGGCGCGACGACGCTCATATATGCTCTGCCGCTGTACGTTTAAGACATCGTCGTAAGCGAGCACATGCTTGCGCGCGTCAAAGTTGAGCTCCTCTATGCGCGTCTGCGCCTTCTCAAGCGCCCGCGTTATCATCGGGTTATGTATCGGCTCGTCTTCCGGTATCTTGAATGTGCCCATGACACGTTTGATCACGTCGGAGGCGAATATGCGCATGAGGCTGTCTCCCAGTGACACGAAGAACTGCGTCTCGCCCGGATCACCCTGTCGGCCGGAACGACCGCGTAGCTGGTTGTCTATACGGCGCGCCTCATGCCGCTCCGTACCGAGTACGTACAATCCGCCCGCGCTCTTCACGGCCTCGTATTCCTCATCGCTCCCCGGATTGCCGCCGAGCTTTATATCAACGCCGCGCCCCGCGACGTTGGTGGCTATCGTTACGGCACCGCGCCTTCCTGCCTGCGCTATTATCTCGCCCTCGCGTTCATGGTTCTTCGCATTCAGTACTTCGTGCGGGATTCCCGCTTGCCGGAAGTGAGCGGAGAGCATTTCGTTTTTCTCTACCGATACGGTACCCACAAGGACGGGCTCTCCTTTCTCGTGCAGCTCCTTGACCTTGCGCGCTATCGCGACGAACTTCCCCGCTTCCGTCTGGAATATTAGGTCGTCGTGATCCGTGCGCTGCGCGGGCTTATTGGTGGGCACTACTACGGTGTTGAGCCCGTAGACCTTGTAAAATTCCTCCGACGACGTGACGGCCGTCCCCGTCATTCCGGAGAGTTTGTCGTATAGGCGAAAATAATTCTGAAAAGTAATGGACGCAAAAGTGCGCGACTCCTGCTGGATGGAAACGCCTTCTTTGGCCTCTATGGCCTGATGAAGCCCCTCGCTCCACCTGCGCCCCGGCTGCATCCTTCCGGTGAATTCATCCACTATGACGACGGTCCCATCCTTGATCACGTAGTCCTTATCGCGATGGAATACGGCCTTCGCCCGCACGGCTGTCTCCAGATGGTGCACATACTTGATGCCTGCATCCGTGTATATATTCTCCACTCCGAGAGCTTCCTGCGCCTTCTCTATGCCGCTGTCCGTCAGGGATATCTGGCGTCGCTTTTCGTCCACCGTGTAATCCTCCTCCGGTATGAGCGTTGACGCTATCGCCGCAAAGCGGGCATACAGCGACTCGGCCTCCGAGACCGGCGCGGAAATGATGAGCGGAGTACGCGCTTCGTCTATGAGGATGGAGTCTATCTCGTCCACGATGGCGAAGTGATACCCTCCGCTCTCCGGCAGGCGCTGCCGCAGCTTCCCTTTCTCGTACTCCAGATTGTCGCGAAGATAATCAAAACCGAACTCATTGTTGGTGCCGTAGGTGATGTCTGCGGCGTATGCTTCGCGCCTTGTACACGGCCGCAAAAATTCGTGCACTACATGGAAGCTTCCCGTCTCGTCGCGCTCGCTATCGCGCTCGCCGCCCTCCGGAGACTTGGCTATGGAAGGGTCGTATATGTACGATGACTCGTGATTGATGATGCCGACACTCATCCCTAAAAATGCGTATATCTGGCCCATCCACACGCCGTCTCTACGGGAAAGATAGTCGTTGACCGTAACGATGTGTACACCCTTCCCTTCAAGCGCGTTGAGGTACGCCGGTAAGGTAGCGACAAGCGTTTTGCCCTCGCCGGTACGCATTTCGGAGATATTCCCATGGTGCAGGATAAGGCCTCCCACGAGCTGAACGTCAAAGTGGCGCTGCCCCAGAGTACGGCGCGCCGCTTCACGAACGGCTGCAAAAGCTTCGGGAGCGAGCTCATCAAGCGTCTCTCCAGCGCCCTCGGCCGGAGAAATGCGGCGCTTGAATTCTTGCGTTTTGGCCCGGAGCTCCTCATCGCTGAGAGCCTGCATTCCCTGCTCCAGTGCATTGACCGCGGCAGCGATAGGCTCCGCCTTGTGCAGGGCGGATGCATTTTCATCGCCCAATAGCCTCTTCCAAATCGCCATTCAGAGCATCGTACATCAAAACGACTCCGCGCGCGATGCGTATACATAAAAAACAATCCCTCCTTATAGGAGGGATTGTTTTGGGCCGACTAGAGGCGGCGCTTTGCCTTTCTCTTCGTCGTCTTTTTGGCCTTGCGCTTCGTAGTCTTCTTAGCTTTCTTGGCCTTCTTAGCTCGCTTTTTCTTTGCCATATAAATGAAGAATTGTTGTGAGTTCTAAATCGACCCGCACATGCGCTGCAAGAGCGAAGATGCGTTTACATTTATAATTATTGCATCGTAATGAAAAAATATGCGCAAGCACGCGCATGTATGTGGATAACTCTTGGAATTGGAAAAGCGCAGTGAGAAGTGAGAAGGCGATGCGCAAAATTTCAGCAATAAAATTTTGCCATAGTTGCTGCATGATGCAGCCGACGGTTTTCAATACATTCCTCCACGGGGAAACTACAGTTTCCCCGACCCCCTTCAGACTTTGGAGCTCGCACATCTCCGCACATCTTTTGCCAAAGCAAAAGACGCAATGCGGAGGACGGGTGCGAGCTCCAAAGTGAAAGTCATATGTGAGTGCCGCCGCCCTCCGCACTGCGCCCTTCTTCAAAGCCGGGCCAGTTCCACCTGAATCCTAGCATCGCCGCGGCACGGCGCAACCCGGCATTTCTCACACGACATTTCTCGTATGTACTAACGAGCATTCATCCCCCTCTCGCGCCCTTTTCTGCGCATCCCCTTGTTTATAATCCGCGGGCG
>JANLHO010000004.1 GCA_024654485.1 Patescibacteria group bacterium
CGGGAATTCGGGCGTGCTCTTCAATCATATACTCTCCTATCAATGCTGCGTAGGAGGCTGTGCCACATGCAGTGATTATGATGCGCTGTATCTTCTCAAGCTGTTTCGTCACAGATTCAAGCCCGCCGAGTTTCGCCATGCCTTTTGAGGGAATGAGCCTGCCGCGGATCGTGTTTTCAATAGCTTCGGGTCCCTCCATTATTTCTTTGAGCATGAAGTGCTCGTAGCCACCTTTCTTGGCCTCCTCTGCATCCCAGTCTATCTCGGTCGGAGCGCGCTTCACTTTTTTCGCATTGAGTTTGAATATCTTGTGGTCTTTCGGTGTTATAACGGCCACCTCGCCGTCCTCAAGAAACACCACCCTTTTGGTATGCGGCAGTATGGGCGAGGGGTCGGAGGCGATAAAGTGCTCCCCGCTTCCGAGCCCCAGCACGATGGGCGAGCCCATGCGCGCCGCGATGATCTTATCGGGCTCGCCCTTATACTGCATGGCGATGCCGTACGTGCCGCGCAGCTCGTTCAATGCGGCCAGCGCGGCCTTTTCAAAGTTTTTCTGCTTTCCGCCCGAGGCGGACCGGCCTCGGGCCGGCCTTAGGCGATGCTCCACGAGATGCGCGATTACTTCGGTGTCGGAATCAGAGGCGAAGGTGTGCCCCGCTTTTTCCAGCTTCGCTTTGAGCTCCTTGAAATTTTCAATGATGCCGTTGTGCACTATCCATATCTCCCCTGTGCAATCCTGATGCGGATGCGCATTTCTTTCGGTCGGCTCGCCATGGGTCGCCCATCGCAGATGCGCGATACCGCTTTTGCCATTGAACGCCTTGGGTACTTTTGCGCGCAGCTCTTTCACCGCGCCGCTCGCACGGACACTGCCCGACTCCGGCGTGTAGATTCCTGCGGAGTCGTACCCGCGGTACTCAAGGCTCAAAAGACCGCCCAAAAGCACCTTTCCGGCATCCTTCTTGCCTCCCCCCGTATACGCAAAAATCCCGCACATATATAGTAGACGCTAAATCTAGCACACCTCTTATGAAAATCTAAGGGATTTCTTATGACGATGGCATCCCGCCGAATTGCCATTGCTTGGTGCGCGCAGCATGCAAAAAAGTCATGCGCGTGACAAAAACGCATATTCCTAACTTGTTACGACCGTAACAACTTAGGAATATGGTGATTTTACTGTTATATGAGCACGATGTCGGCGATATCGCGGCGGAAGGCGTTTATAGAGGTCATATCGGGCGGACGCTTCGGGAAGGTACGGTTGGACAGGATTACGAGTCCGATGCCTTTTTGCATATCGCAGACTACAGAAGTGCCGGTGAAGCCCGTCTTCCCGAAGCGTCCATCCGGATGCGCACCCAAGAATTCCCCCTTGATCTGCCAGCCCCGTCCGTGCATGGCACCTTTGACGACGTCGCGCAACTTACCTTCCAAGAGCGCGCCGATAAAATTTAATAGGTCCGGCGCGGTGGAGAAAAGGCCCGCATGGCCAGCGGCGCGGCTCGCACGGGCGAAGACGTACGCGCTCTCATCGTGCGGGAGGCCGCACACCTCTCCCCTCTCGTCTATTTCCGTCGGGGCACAGTCGCTCGGCGAGGGGAAGAATGTCGTTTGCGTCATCGCGAGCGGGCCGAAGAGTCGCTCGTGCGCGAGCGCAGGCAGCGAGCTTTTCTCCACTCGCTCTATGACGAGTCCGAGCAAAAACGCCGGCAGATTCGTATATACGCTCTCTGCGGGAGGTCCGTCAAAACCCTTTTCAAATACGTGCGTTCGTATTTCTTCAAATGTTCTGAGCCGGAGCTTGGATAGCTGCGACCCGTGCACTCTGTATGTGAGCAGGTCCGTTATCGTGGCACCGTAATCGTTTTGCAGCTCCGGCAGATATTCCGCCACCTTTTCGTCCAATCGCAATTTTCTCTCCGAGATCATCTGTAGCGCTAGTGACGCAGTGGATATGGATTTTGTCACCGAAGCGACATCGTATGTTGTGTCAACGCGGACTTCGGGCGAGCCCGCCTCGTAGGTAAAACGGCCGAACGGCAACATTTCTCTCTCACCGCCATTACGAACAATGCCGACGACGACACCGGGAAATACCCGCTCGCGGATAGCATTTTCTACGCGCGCTGATATTTCCTCATGCATCTGGGTACGCCTTCTTTATCTCCTGCGCAAGATACGGGTCCCACATCGCGCCGGTCGCACTCATTACGGAATCGGCTCCGGCATCGCGATATGCTTTGTAATCCTCCGGCACCGTTACGCCGCCTACGCCTTCTATTGAAAACTCGTAACTTTTCTTTTCGCGTATCGCGGCGAGCCGCCTTATCTGCTCCACTCCCGCCCAACGGATGCTCGCGCCGCATATACCGGAGCGAAGCCGCGCCGTAGAGCCGGGCAGCGCCTGCGCTCCGCTTTGGTCGCGGATTTCCGCCTGCAGCGTGTTGATGCCGGCTATGCTGTCGGCGTATTCATTTGCTATCTCCGCAAGGCGCGCGAGGTCGGCGTCGGATCTGTAGTAGCCCACCTTGAGGATAAGCGACGTATCGCCTATTGCGCCGCGCACGCCTTTGACTATCGCTTCCGTCATGTCCAGGTCGTAGCACACAAGACCCTCGTTGCCTATATTCGGACACGACAGGTTTATCTCCAGTATGCGCGCGCCCGTCTCATGCGCTAGTCTAGCCGCGAGCACGTTGTCGTCTATGAATTCCTGCCTGCTTTGGTCGGAGCTCACAGTACCCATAAAGCTTAATACCAAGACCTGCCCCCTGCCCTCCGCTTGAATTGCCTTCTCCACGTCTTCTTGCCACACGGAAGCTTTTTTTGAGGGTACGCCAAATGAATTGGTTATGGATAGCGGTTCATCGTATTTAGTATCCGCGATGATCGGCTTTTTTAGATCCTCAAAGGTGAGGTCGCCTTTTGGGTGAATTGCGAGCACGTTGGGGAAAGGGTGGCACGGGAACGCATCGCTTCGCACCGTCTTGTACACACAAATGTCAAAACCTTTTTCAAATGCCGCTTTGCAAAATGCGGCATTCAACAATGGCCCCGCGGGAATTCCGAATGGCGTGTATACTTTGTGCCCTAAGAAACTGTGCGACGGCTTACCTTTTTGTTCGTAAATCTCGCCGTCGGCGAAAGCGCCGAAGGGGCCTCGCTCGTAATTCTCCTCGTAGGAAATCGTTGGGTCGTAGAAGGGTTCGCGCAGCATGCTCACATAATACAAGACGCCGACGCGTCGCGCGAGCGCGGCACGGCAGCGTCACTCCGGAGAATATCACTTAATCTTAACCCCCTTGAAGGCGCGGCCCTTCTTGGACATCTGATCCATGAATTTCCCGCTTTTCGCATTCACTTTGGTCCAGCGCTTGTTGCGCCCCGAAAATACCTGCGCGCGACTCTTCACCGAGCCGCTCCGTCCTCTGCCCTTCGGGCCGTTCTTAGCCATTGCCTCATTTTACCGCCGTAGCAAATCCGTCAAACACCTTTATCCACCATTGCATCTTGCGGTCAGCTAAATGTCAAAATACTTATGATGACAAGGACATTCATGACCTCCCAGAGCAAAAAGTGCACTAGTATTGAAGCGTCGCGGTGCGCTATCCCGTAAAATATCCATGGCAATGTCACCATGAAAATGAGCACCCAGAAAGCGAGGGAGACGCCTTCCGCCGTACCCTTGGCGAATATCTCCAAGACCTGCGTCAGGGCGGTAAAGGGTCCGATTATGCCGGCGACGAACGTGACCTTGTCTAGCGCGACGATATAACGCGATCTTCGCGGAGCTTCGTGCGGCGCTTCGCCTTCGCGGCGAAGCACCTTGTGCCGCATTCCGAAATGATGCATGTATGCGAATAATATCACGAGTGCGGCGCACTCCCCCGTTAGCCGACTATCCCCTCCGCATCTTTGATATCGTTCAACAATTTCCTTACGGCGACGAGCGTCTTTTCGTCAAGGATTGATATAGGCGTCGCGATTATTTTCTTTTTATTGAGCGCAGCGAGTTTTTTCTTGACCTCCCCCGATGACACGGTATCTACTTTGGATAGGAATACGTGCTCTTCCTTTTCGCAGAGCGCGGGGTCGTATTTCTTTAGCTCGTCGCGAATAGTCGTATAATCGCGCACGACGTCGTCAGACTCCGCCGACACGAGATGGAAGAGCGTCTTTGTGCGCTCTATGTGCTTGAGGAATTTCACGCCAAGCCCCTTGCCGCCCGATGCGCCCTCTATAATTCCCGGGATATCAGCGATAATCAGGCCGTAATACGCGCCAAGATTCGGCTCCAGCGTGGTGAAGGGATAGCTGCCAACCCTCGCACCCGCGGCAGTGAGTTCGTTGATGAGACTGGATTTTCCCGCATTGGGCAACCCCACAAGCCCCACATCGGCTATGAGTCGCAGATCCAGCCGGTAGGTCGCCGTGTCGCCGGAAGTACCTTCCTCAAAATCTTTCGGCGTTGTGTTGGTGGCCGAGCGGAATTTGAAATTGCCGCGGCCGCCCTTGCCACCGCCCACCGCGAGTATCCGCTCTCCCACGCGCGCAAGCTCGCGCGTGTAGCCGCTTTCCACGTTCACAATGCTCGTATTCGTCGGAACCTTCAGTATCATGTCGGCCCCGTCGGCGCCGTCTATGAATTGACCGCGACCATCTGCGCCGTTCTTCGCCTGTATCTCCTTCCGGCTCACGAACGGCTTCAGAGCATTGATATCCGCCACGGCCTCAAAATAAATAGATGCGCCGCGCCCGCCGTCGCCTCCCGTCGGACCCAGTGACATCTTTACCTTGTTGAAAGCTACTGCGCCGCGCCCGCCCGCGCCCGCGCGGAGTGTCATCGTTACCTCATCTACCAGCATCGCCGCATGCTACCACAAAGCGCACTCGGAAGTGCCCGTGGGGCTTTCTCGCCTACTGACGCAATATGGAAGCGCCGGAGATAAATGTATCGTGCACCCACGGTATTTTTGCGAACCACGGCCCGAATATTCCGAGGGCGATGGTGGCTATTATCGCCGAGCCTACGAAAAACCCGATGCCGTAAATGATACCCACCGTGAACATGCGCGCGAAAGAGTTCTGCTTCTCTATCTGCTTGTTGAGCGAATCCAGATGCTCTATTATCTTGTCTTGCCTGTCTTCCATGCCGGAATTATATCAGCATTTCTCGCACAGCTATTCCACGCCCACGCCCGTGATTACCACCGCCTCCACGGGTCGGTCGGGGCCGAGCGTCTCCACCTCCTCTATCGCCCTTACCACATCCAGCCCCTCAACCACGCGGCCAAATACCGTGTGCTTGCCGTCCAGAAAATTGTTGTCGGCGGTGTTGATGAAGAATTGCGAGCCGTTGGTATTAGGCCCCGCATTGGCCATCGAGATCGTCCCCGCGTTGTTTTTGTTGTTCGCGTGTATCTCATCCTCAAACTGATAGCCGGGGCCGCCCGTCCCCCACCGCTCCACGACGGAGATGTCCTTGGTCAGGGGGTCGCCGCCCTGGATCATGAAATCCCTTATGACGCGGTGGAATTTCGTCCCGTCGTAGAAGCCGCTTTTGGCGAGCTTCAGGAAGTTGGCCACCGTCTTCGGCGCATCTTTCTCCATCAGCTCCATCCCGACATCCCCCTTGCTCGTGTGCAATATTATTTTCATACACGGGATTGTATCATTTTCTATTCTCAAAATATCCGAAAAGCGCCTTTATGCCGGCAAGATTTTTCTCCCACTCAATAGTCTCATGAGTTTTTAGCTCCACCGTGATGGCGGGGATGCCTACGGAAGCAAGCCACCCCTCCGCGTCGCCCGTGATCTCATAGGCATCGAAAGAATCAACGGCGGGATACCCTGCAGCGCGCGAGTATGCTTCCATGATATCAAGGGTCTGCGGAAGGATGCCATCTTCGCACTCCGAAGCGTACACGGCGTCGGATTGGCTGTGCCAAAAGACGACTGTGGCCGGAGCGCTCTTCAGGACAAAATCCCTGATAGCGCGGGATTCCGGCTCGGAGAACTCCGCCGAGCCGGCGCTGACGACATTGCCGCGCCACATGCTCTCCGGCTTCCACTTGCATGCAAAGTTGCGGTTCAGATCCACTTCGTGCGCGTTGAAGCGCCCTTCTCCCTCCGGCACATCCGTGCGCACATCCGTTATCGCGAATCGCCCTTCTTTGCCCGTTATTTTGTGTACCCCATCGGGATTAGCTGATGGAATGACGGTGATTGTCAGGCCAGCGGGAATAACATTAGGATTCGCGTCCAGGTAGTCCATAAATGTGTACGCGAGAACCACGCTGTTCCATTCGTAGCCTCCGTGTATGCCGCCTACGAACGCAATGTGCCTTTCCCCATTTCCGAATGTGTATGCCTCTATCTGCCGACCCTCTACAGACAGACCGATAACGCTGCGTTTTGGGCCATGGCTCGCCGACCCGATCTCATCCGGAGCGGATGCCCCAGGCGCATTGACGCTTCGCAATGTCAGAAACGCCAGCAACCCTCCGCCGAGTACCGAGGCTATAAGTGCGGTCGTAACGACCCGCTTCGTAAAAAAGGGCTTCATGATACTCAGTGATAGCCGCAGGTTATTGGGTGTAGTGTTCCATCACAGCTTTGATGCCCGCTTGGTTCTTTGTCCGCTCGGTGTCAGTGTGGTTGGTGAGAAGCACGCTTATAGCGGGTACTCCCTTCTTGGCGAGCCAATTTACCATATCGCCCGTTATCTCGTAGAAGTCAAAATCCTCGTATGCCTTGTAGCCGGAGGAGGCGGCGTACGCATTCGTGAGCACGAGGGTTTCCGGTAGAACGCCGTTGTGACAGTTGGAGGCAAATACGCCGCCGGCGGCGCTATACCACACGACGACAGCGGCGAGATCGTGCGTTTCCACATAATTTTTTATAGCCCGACTCTCCGGTTCGGAAAAAGCTTCGCTTCCTCCGCTTACCGTTCTGCTCCGCCATTTTCCACTCTCCTGCCAGTCGCAATCAAAGTTGCGATTGAGGTCCACGTTGTTCGCGTTGAAACGGCCGGACACCTGTACCGACTGCGACGATGCGACATCCGCCGCCGCAAACTCAGCCGTGGAAGTGCCTGCGACTTTGTAGAGCCCGTCCGGATTCAAGACCGGTATCACTGTTACCTTTACGTTTGCGGGGATAACGCCCGGATCGCCTTCCATATAATCCATCATTTCGCGCGCGACTAGAGCCGTGTTCCACGAGTAGCCGCCGTGTATGCCTCCGACGAGGAGTACCTCGGTGTCGCCCGTACCATAGTGGTAGGCGATGATATCGCGCCCCTCCACCGAGGTGCCGATGACCGATTGTCCCATGTCTTCTTCCATCGCCGAGCTATCGCCATCTTCAAGCGGGGCTGTGCTTGAAGCAATGTCTTGGACATCCGCAGGGCCGGACATGTTCTGGATGAGGAAATATCCGCCAAAAGCGGCAATAATTAGGACAAGAAGCACGATGATGATATTTTTCATAGTGGCTGCATTATAGCAGAATGCTCCATATCTCCCCTACGGCTCCTCAATCAAAGATATCGGCGAGATACGCGTCTATGTCCCTTTGGTCCATTTCGTAAAAGTTCATATTGTTGTTGTGCAGGTAGGTTGCTAGCTTCACACCTACGAATCGCCAGTGCCACGGCTCGTAGATGTAGAAACCGTTGTCTTTCGGGTAAGAAAGCACGAAGCCGTATCTGTAAGCGTTCCCGAGCAGCCACTGGTAGGCCGCCGTGTCTCCGAAGCCGTCCAGTTGGCCGCCTAGTCCCGTGGTGATGAAGTCGGCCGTCGTCCCGAGCTGGTGCTCCGAATATCCTTGGTCCGCGGAGAACGAGTTGGCGGTACCGGCTCCGTAAACCACCGTGTACTGTGACTTTAGCGATTCCTGCTCGCCGAAAGATCGGTACGCGGACTTGACGTAGAGCGTGACCCCGCCCGCTTTTGCCGCATCCAGGAGGCTCTGCAGGAATGGCTGCGCTTCCGTGAGGAACTGCTCCGGCTTTGTCTCGTTGTATAGATACCCGGCTGGAATGCCGGCGAGATGCGCCGGTACATAATTCTCATTCATAAAATATACTTTGGAGTATTTCTTGAGAAGCTCGGGATCTATTTGTGAAAGTTTCTCAAGAGTGCCGACCGTACCGGAAATAGTGCCTACCTTCTGCTCCACACCGCCTACTTTTGAGCTCACGGCATCTATGTTCTGTTGGGTGCTGGAAAGAGTGTCGGAAAGTCCGACCGTTTGCGAGCGCAGGTCCGTAATGTTGAGCGCAAGCTCGCTGGTGCTCTGCGAGAGCGCAGTGGTGGTGGACGCGAGCTCCACGGTCAGGGAGTTCACGTTTTCCGTCAGTGCGGAGATTTTTATGAACCCGTATACAAGAAGGCCGAATAGTACGAGGAAAACTACGGCGGCCGGGGTGATGCTCGGCCAAAGACTTTTGATATCCGGATGCTTCACGCGAAAGATTATATCATCTGCCCGCCCACCGCGCTCTACCCCAAATACGACCTGTCGTGTGCGAAGTGGGGCGTTATTTCAATTCAAAAATGCCGGTGATGGCCGCAAGGCCGACGGCAAAAAGAAAAGCTCCCACTATTCGGGCTACCAGGTACGTGCGTTCGCTCGGTATATACTGCGCCCTCATTATCACTTTCTGGGTCCATATCTGCAGGCGAATCAGGAAATCCGGCCGGACGACCGTAAGACCGCCGAGGATCATCAACATAAGTCCGATCAATAGGGGTTCCGTTTCCATATCTCCCATTCTACCATGCAGGCTTCTCAAGCATGCGCGCCAAACAGAAGCAGGAATATGGCGCTCAAAACCTGCTTCTTTTTGAATGGAAAGCGCGCCGAACACTAGGAAGAGAACTGCCCACAGCTTCGCAAAAAACAGAGTCGGCTCTGGTTCTATCTTTCCATTGTATCTAATCCCTACGCCTCTAGTCTACGAAACGAGTCCGACTAGATTCCGGAAGAAATCGAGGAATAGAGTGAGGACCGAGATGAAGAAGTACACGATGAGCGTGACAAGCTGCAAAAGAAAACCCAGCACCGCATTGAGAATCGCCGAAATGGAGTCCATACCAAAATAGTATCACATTCCCCACCCCGGATTAAATGTGAAGGTTTAGCCTCCGCAAGTAATCCCTCTAGTCTCTAAACACCAGTGGCTAGTCGCCAGCTTGAATACCCGCGAAAAAGCGGGGCGACTCCCAAAAGCCCCAGAAAACCAAACAACCCGAACCACCACCGACTTTTTATATGCATCAATCGCGCTTCTCAACGACGATAGTGCACTTTGCTACAAGCGCAGCGATAGCTCCCGCGGCCGCTAGCAAAGGCGCTATGAGCGCCCCCACGGCGCCTACGGTCACCGGAAATTCTATGAGGGTCTTCCCCTCTTCGTTCTTGATGCTGATGCGCCGAGCATTGCCCTCCTTTATGACGCGCTTGATGAATGAAACGACATCATCCCCCGCCACCTTGAATTCTTCCGTACTCATAGCATTACTATACCAAATCCCCGCCGCCTCAAAAATACGCGCGCTTACGACAGGGGAAGGATTTTTAGAGCCTACCTTTTGTACATTGGGAAACCGGCTAGTTTTCGTCCATGAGGCGCCAGAGATAGAAGCAAGCCACCGTGCGGTGGTAACCGGCGGGCGAACGCTAGTGGGAATCTTTTTTGCTCTAACGGAACCATGCTAGTTTTGATCGAGAAACCTCAACAATCGATTTCTCGCTCAAATCGTAGAGTACGATTTTTCCCGTAGAGGCATCATAGAGCATATTATGCGGCCCCATGTCTTCGAACGTGGAAAGTGCTGCCTCTATCTTCCTTGCTTTTGAGTCCAACTCTACATACTCGGGATGCTCTTGGGTTCCATGATTTTCTTCTATTTGCTCTAGGCGCTTAGATACGGTCGGCAGATTTATCCACCTGCTGACAAAATAACTCCTTCCTGTACCTTGATATCCGAGCAACGGCTCTACTACATCAACCCCTGGGACGTCCTCCAGAAGGTCTTTAGCCCTTAGCGTACTCGCGTATTCGTCAGTACCCTTTGCAGTTACACCAGACAGGACTCTATCTTTCTCTATCTTGACTAAAAACGAGGAGTCGTTCGTTGATACTTTGAGAACGTGACGCCTATGATTTTCACCAGAACGCCATCCTTTTATCAGATTAATTGTGCCGGACTCTGATATAAATGACGGATGCTCTGCCAATTGTTGCCATGTCATTGAATCCAGCTGCTTCAGTACATCTTTCAGTGCTCTCACTGTTTCCGGATTAGCCTTCAACCAAGCCCTAAAGTCCTCGTTGTATACCAAGCTTCGTGTATCCGTACTCTTTATCCGCTCAATCATAGAATCCGTCACCTTATCATCTCACAAATTTTCGGGCTTAGTAAATCGGCTAGTTTTCGTCCATGAGGCGCCAGAGGTAGAAGCAGGCGACCGTGCGGTGGCCCCGCCAGCCCTTGGCTAGGAGGTGCATTTGCTCTGTGGTCGGGAGGGTTTTCAGGCCGAAGAGCTTTTTGAAGCCTTTTTGGATGCCGAGGTCGCCGGTGGGCAGGATGTCGGGGCGGCCGAGGGTAAACATCATAAACATATGCGCAGTCCACTCCCCTATCCCTTTCACCGCCGTCACGTGGGCAATGACTTCCTCATCCGTCATCTTGGGAAATTTTTTCGTGTCTATCGTGCCGTCGGTGCATTTCTGCGCGAGGTCTTTGAGATAGGCGGACTTTTGCGCCGAGATGCCCGCGCTGCGCAGCTTCGCGGTGCGTATCTTCAAAACGTCCTCCGGCGTCGGAAACCTTTTACCCGGGAAAAGCGCGATGAATCTCCGTAGGATGGTCTCGGCCGCCTTTCCAGAGAGCTGCTGGAAGATGATGGTTCGTGCAAGCGATTGGAAAGCGCTCCTTGAGTGCCTCCGTCGGTGTGTGATGGCTCCATGCTTCTTTATGAAAGCACCCAAATGCGGATCGCGTGCGAGGCGGCGCGCCGATAGCTCAAGATTTTTTCGCTTTGCAGCCATAAGGCACCCCGTGGGTACGAATCATCCCACAAACATTCCTACAACTCTATTCTGAATTACCGAATCCCCGTATCGCATGAGAGGTCAGCCACAAGCAGCGTGTCCGGTCCAATGGTGACATTTGTCGTCCCGCAGCTGGGAAAAGGAATACCTCCTATCGCCTGAAGGACATATTCGCCCGGCGGAAGAAACACTTTGTACACGCCCTCTTTGTCTGTTTCTACTGTGGCAAACGGCGAACTCCTGGCGTTCCCTACCGCTACAACCTGCACGGTCGTCTGGTACGGCCGGTCGTCACAATCCGGATCGGGTGGATCTCGCATCACCGGACACGTCGGCCCGAGCAAAACCCTGCCGGTAACACCCGATTTGAAAGGCAGTATGCCTGTACCCTTAGGGCTGGCCTCTTTGAAGAAGACCGGTATTTCCAAAGCGTCGTCATACTGCGAAAGGCCGGATGGATTGTCCTTCTGGAGTATAAGCGTACCCCTGTTGCTGTACACGTCTTTGTCTACCGTGAAAGTGAGAGTGGCTGCAAATGGTACGAAATCAGTGGTCATCCACTCACCGTCTGCGGTAGCGATGCCCTCTGCGATGATGCGCCCGTCCCAGTCGGTCAGAACGACCGGAAAATCTCCTTCAAAAAACCAATTCCCACGCGCTTCTCCCGAGATAGCAAGCGGACTTTCTATGGTCTGATTGGGTCGCGGTGAGTCAAGGCGAATAAGGTCGGCCTTGTCCAGCTCATTGCCGATATCTTCCGTAAAGGTCCGCTCGCCGTCGCGGCACTGCCTCGGATAAGACTCCATTACCGGATTACCCGCTGCCACGCACTCCGCAAAATCGGTAGCCTGTGTGGAGGTCTCCACGCCGAACTGCCACCAAACAAATATGGCCGCGGCGAGTACCAAGACCGCGATAGGTATAATTTTCTTCATACGTCTTTATCGTTCCTGACGTATGACGGAGCCATCTGCGTTGGTGCGGAAGACATTTTGCTTGCCGGCCGCTTGTGTCGTCACCTCCCATCCGGGGGTGATAACCTGAGCGCACATCTCGTTCGCACCGGCGAGTCCCAGACAGGAGTCGGGCCACTCCCTCTCATATGCCGAGAGAATGATGACCAGTCCTTCGCTCACTCCCGATACTTCCGCCACATGTACACGAACGGCGGCGACCGCTTCCGGAACCGGAAGATTGTGTATGCTTCCCGGAGGCGCGTTGTCGGCGGAGGTAGGGATATTGCCGTCACCGAACTCCACCGATCGCAGGATATCTTCAAAGTCGGCGCGTATCCGGTCCGTCGGCGAATTGTAGAATGCGGTAAACATATAAACGTAAGACGGAAGCGCCACCACGACGTTGTCGTTCTCATACAGCCCTGTCGCGCTGTACTTCAGACCAGTCTCGCCACCTACCGAGATCTCTGCAGTATTGCCGTCGGAGAGTTTGAAGTTGGAGAAATTGGTACCCTCCACAAAGCCCCGCGTCGTGTAGTTGTCAAGATCGTTCTGGAAAATGGTGATTGTGATCGTCGGAGGACCTTCGGTCGCCGACCGGGGGTCGGAAAAGAGCGCCCTGTTCTCCGGCGTATCTTCCGCAAGCACTATCGCATGCCGATTGCGTTCACCTGTAGTGCTACTTTCATGCGCAACAAAATATCCGGACGGATATGCGAAACTCAATCCATACTCATCGGATCGGTACGTGGCGGGAGTTATCTCCTGCGTGACAGGAATAAAATATAAGACGCCTGCGGCGAGGATGGCTAAAGCCACGAAGGTCAGGAATAGTTTTTGCATGCGTACATAATGCCATGGATCAGGATTTTGGGAAATCCGGCGGCAAGGGGGCGGTGAATTCGGCCTTTTGGCCGCTTGGCAGCGTGAGCGAAATACTGTGGGAGTGGAGTGCGGGGCGCGTAAAGCCGAGTATGGGCGCACATTCTGGAGCATACAGCCGGTCGGCAACTATTCCGTGGCCGATATGGGCGAGATGAACGCGGATCTGGTGCGTCCGCCCCGTCCTAGGCCGCGCCTCTACGTACGAAGCAGGTTCGCCCGTGGCGGGGTCCGACAGCTTCTCCAGAAGCTCCCACTCCGTGATGGCCGCGCGCTTGTCGCTCTTCTCGCAGACGCGCGCGTACCATCGGCGTGGCGACTCGGAACTGCGCATGATTTCTGCAACGATGATGCCCTTCTCATTTTCCATATGCCCGTGCACGTAGACGCGATATGTCTTCTCAATTCGCCGAGCTTTGAATTCACTCTTGAGATATCCGTACATTTCAGAAGTCTTAGCGACGAGCAAGACTCCGCTCGTCGTCCTGTCCAGTCGGTGCACGATTCCGTTCAGGTCAATGTTCTCGCCCTGCGGGGAGACCCACGCGCCGCCGATGCCTTTGAGCGCCGGATACTCTTTAGCGAGCCACTCGGCGACACTCGGCTCCTCGGTGCGACCGTCGCTGTGCACGATAAGCCCTGCGGGCTTGTCTAACGCCAGCATTTCTTCGGTCTCTGCCAGTACTTTCGGCACAACTGTAGGCAACGTGAACCCAGGAATCCTAGCGCACCTTTGTGAAGGAAAGTATGTTGCCCATGCCGGAGAGATATATCATCTCAAGCGACGTATCCGTAAGCGTGAATATGGAGAAGTACAGCGGCTCTTCGCCGGAGAACGATATAGCGATAACACTCATGCCCTCCAGAGCGGAAGCGGGCACCGGAAGATCGGTTTGCGACGCGTCTACACTGGCGTACGTACCCGTCTGCGTCGCCGAAGGCACGCCTTCGTAGCTATCAGTCACAGTACCGTCAACCCTGAACTCACGCATGAATTTCGGGTCCTGGGTGGAGCGCCATGTGCCGACCAGCGCGTCCTGCGTATTTTCAGCGCCCGTTGCACTCTCCTGCGTTGCGGAAGCCTGCTGCAAAACAACGCGATTATCGTGGAAATAATACGCGAGTCCCGCAAGGACAATCAGAACTCCTATAAGCCACCAGACAGACTTGTTCATATTATGTTTTTTATCGCTCTTCTAAATCAAGACACACCGAATTGATGCAGTAGCGCTTGCCCGTCTTGGTCGGGCCGTCGTCAAATACGTGCCCCAAGTGCGAACCGCAGCGCGCGCAGGTTATCTCGGTGCGAGTCATTCCATGAGATGTGTCGGAGTGCTGCTCTATCGCACCCGGCAGCGCCTCATCAAAAGAAGGCCACCCTGTGCCGGAATCAAATTTCGCGTACGAAGAGAACAGTGCGTTGCCGCATGCTTTGCACTCGTAAGTTCCGTCGGCCTTTTCGTGGACGTATTCGCCGCTGAAAGGCGCCTCCGTCCCTTTCTCGCGCAGTATCTCGTACTGCTCCGGCGTGAGATTCTTCTTCCATTCTTCTTCGCTGTCCGGCATGGGTTTCTTTCCGGCAGAGACGGATCCGCCTTGGGCGGACATATTGTCAGCAGAGCTCATGGGACAATTATATCAAACCAGCTACCGATTATCACTGACGTCTGGCACGCGTTCTGTCTATATCCGTAAGTTGCTGCTTACGCAAACGCACGGATTTCGGCGTTATTTCAAGATATTCGTCCTCGGCCATGACCTCCAGCCCGCGCTCTATGGTGAGCTCAAACGGCGGCACCAGCTGTATGGCGTCGTCAGAGGACTTGGAGCGCATGTTGGTAAGCTGCTTGCCTTTGGACGGGTTGACGGTCATCTCCTCGCCCTTTGACGTGTTGCCCATGACCTGTCCTTCGTATACTTCCGACCCCGGACCGATGTAAAGGACGCCTCGCTCCTGCAGATTCCAGAGCGCATAGCCGAGAGCTTTGCCGGACACCATGGATATCATGGAGCCCACCTGCTTTTTCTTTATCTCGCCGGCGTGATCCCTGAATCCGATGGTGCGCGAAGAAATTATACCCTCGCCCTTCGTATCAAGTACGAACTGATTGCGATAGCCCAAGAGGCCCCGGGTCGGGCCTTCAAATATGAGGCGCACCTGGTTCTCGTGAACCTTCATGTCCTTAATTATGAACTTCCGCGTCCCGAGGCGCTCTATGATGGGACCCTGATATTCCGATGGCGTGTCTATCACGACCTCTTCATATGGTTCCAGCTTCTTGCCATTCTCCTCGCGGAAAATGACCTGCGGCTGCGATACCTGCACCTCATACCCCTCGCGGCGCATGTTCTCCAGAAGAATCGCGATATGCAGCTCGCCTCGGCCGGAAACCTTGAAGGTGTCGCCTTCCGAGAAGTCCACACGCAGACCTACATTTACCTCAAGCTCGCGCTCAAGCCTGTCGCGTATCTGGCGCGATGTGACATATGTGCCCTCGCGCCCCGAGAACGGGGAACTGTTTACGAGAAAGTTGAGAGTTATCGTCGGGTCATCCACGTGGATGGAAGGCAGCGCATCCACATCGGCATTTGTGGCTATAGTCTCTCCGATAAATATATCGGGCAGTCCCGCCACCATCACAATGTCTCCGGCATCCGCCGACGCGGCGTCTACGCGCTTCAGGCCATGAAAGGTGAAGAGCTTGGTGAGCTTGCCGTTTCGCGTCTCTCCGTTTGCTCCTTTCACGAAGACGCTATCTCCAGACTTTAAAACACCATCATAGACGCGCGCTATCGCCAGGCGTCCGAGGAAATTGTCGTATGCCAGATTGAAAGGCTGCGCACGCGCCGGCAGGGCGAGTGCTTCTTTTGAGGCGGCGGCCGGCACTCGCTCCAGAATGGTGTCAAGAAGCGGCGTTAGGTCGGCTCCGGCCGGCGTATCGTCGGAAAGTTTCAGTTTCGCTATGCCCTGCTTGCCTATCGTGTAGACGACGGGGAAATCCGCCTGTTCGTCCGTGGCACCAAGCTCCAGAAAAAGCTCCAGCACTTGCTCCTCGCATTTGTGCGGATCGGCCGCCGGTTTATCTATCTTGTTGATTACCACTATCGGTTTGAGGCCGAGCTCAAGCGATTTTTTCAAAACGAAGCGCGTTTGCGGCATAGGACCTTCCTGCGCGTCTACCACAAGAAGAACGCTGTCTATGGAGCGCAGAACGCGCTCCACTTCGCTGCCGAAATCGGCGTGACCGGGCGTATCTACGATATTTATTTTTGTATCCTTGTATGAGACAGCCGCGTTCTTGGAATAAATCGTTATGCCGCGTTCCAACTCAAGCGCGTTGGAGTCCATGGATACGCCCTCTTCAGCGGCCCCAGTCTGACGCAGCAGTGCATCCGTCAAGGTCGTTTTCCCATGATCGACATGGGCTATGATTGCTATATTCCTAATTTCCATAATGGTCAACGCCTGCCCCGTAGCCAACGCGTAGCGTTGTACTATCGGGGTGCGCGATAATAGCTATGTTGCGGATTTCCATACACAAATGAAAAAAGCCCCGCGCCGCGAGGCGTATTCCCATACTATGCCATAAAACGGCTTACGTCAATGCTATTTTAGCTGCGGGTCTATAACGGAGGTGAAATCCGATAGCGGTGCCGCACCGGGTATGAGGGTCTTTCCTGTGATGAATCCCGGCGTACCCTGTATTCCGAATTTTACTCCCTCTTCGCGATTGGCGGTGATGGCGGCGTCGTACTTGTCTTGATTGGACTCAAGAGCCTGCTTCACTTTCGCGAGATCCATTTGCGGAAGTTCCGTGCGTATCATCTCATCTATAGAGGCTGCATCGCCGAAGCCCTGATCGCCCTCTTCGTCCTGCTCCTCGTACATCGCCGTTCGGAAAGCGAAGTATTGCTCCGGATACAAATCCCAGACGGCACGCGCATATTCGGCTCCCGTAATAGAATCCTCACCCAGGAAAGGATAATCTTTGAACACTATGCGGAGCTTGCCGGTCTCCACGTATTGTTTGATCAGGTCGGGCACGGCAGGGTCAATGGGTATCTGGGGATGGCCCACTTCCACCGCCTTGCAATAAGGGCACTGGAAATCTGCCCAGAAAGCGAGCGTGACCGGC
Organism: Patescibacteria group bacterium; assembly: GCA_024654485.1. GTDB lineage: Bacteria > Patescibacteriota > Minisyncoccia > Phycocordibacterales > UBA2100 > UBA10103. The sequence goes on from JANLHO010000004.1 coordinate 17,040, forward strand.
GCATTTTTGTCGCCTATGTACGGGTCTCCGTCCGTACTCACATCCTTTATGTCTACCTTTGGCTGTGCTGCCCCGCCGACACTGGCGCCGCCTTGGCTGGATAGGCCGAAATACAATCCGCCCGCGACCAAAACACCCGCAAGAAGAATGGCGCCGGGGAGGTAGAGCTTGCTGTAATCATTTGCGCCGGACTGCGGAGGCATAGTCGTATCATTCTACACCATATTATTGAAACGCAAACCTGCCCGCACACCAACTTTCTCATAGCTCCGTTTTGCCGTAGGCTTGGCTAACCATTTCCACAATTTCATTTCAGGGCGAATCCATTACATTCACGTATTGTTTTCGCAAAACAATGCGAAAATTGGTGTGCGGGAGTGGGGATAGTCGGGAATGGACAGCGACTACAATCCTGCGAGCTGCTGGTTGAGCTTGGCGCGGGTCTTGGGTCCGACGTAGCCGTACCCGGGATTGCCCGCTTTCGCAATGCCGTATTTAATCTGAAATTTCTCCACGGCGTGGGTCGTGGCCGGCCCGAAGTAGCTGGTCTCGCGTCCGGGCGAGCCCGCTCCACTCTCGGCAACCAGCGTGTCTGTATCGGTGTTGAGGAGTTCCTGTAGCCTGCGAACGTCATCGCCCGTGGCACCGAAATCAAGTCCACGTGTGAAAGCTGATGCGGAAGATACCGAGCCGCTGGTCGCGACCGGCTGCGATGCCACTCCTTTGAGGACTCCCCACATGTTGGGATCCTGCCCGCCGTCCAGCTTAAATATCGCGATGCCGCGCACTCCGAGCTTTTTCGCGAGCGCAACCTTCTGCGCTATGGACGCCGCGTCGGGCCAATCCATGAGACGGAACGTCAGGTGAGAGTTGTACGAGTCCGCGTACAAGGATGCGGCCGTAGCCGCCAAGAGCGCCGACATCGGCGCGGCCACGACGGGTGCCGTACCGGAATCCGTCGGCGTATATGTGAAGTGGATCTCGCCTGCGGTATTGCGCTGCGGCATCACGCCGTACTGCGCCGCAATGGGCAATGCGTAGCCCGGATTAAAAGTCCAGAGTATCTTGTAGACATAGTCGCTTCCCGCATACACCGTCACGTCATATTCATAACCGTACGTCGGGACTCCTATCAGGATCTTGCTTCTATCTATGTCCCTCGCCATCAGATTTACCACCTTTTCCACCCACAGAGGATCGGCTACCGGCGCGTAGAGTTGCGAGGAGGACGCGGCAGCCGCGCTAAGCGCCAGATCTATTCCCTGCTGATCGTACGCCATTATCTTTACGCGATCACAGTATTTGTTTATCTCCACGAGGTCGTTGGCATAGATGCCGGCGTCCGGAGGAGTGTCGGTACCGTAGTAGCGACTGCCGATCGGAGTGCGCGCCTCTATGTCGCACATCACCCACTTATTCCCCATGCGCTGATACAGACCCTTTAGAAAGGTGGAGAAGTAATCCTTATCTGCCGCGTACTTGCCTTCAAAATCTATCTCTATGCCGTCAAATCCTTTTTCTTTCACGAGATCCGCGATTCGGTCTTCCAGAGCGATGCGCGAAGCCGTGTCGCTGAGTATCTTGTGCAGAAGTGCTCCGTTCCCTGTCATAACCGTAGGGATGACGCGAACCTTTTTCGCACGGGCCGCGGCGATGAAGCTCTTCCACGGCTCCTCGTCAAGATTGCCGTTGTCCGAAAGCGTGCCATCGTTTTTTAGCGTGTACACGAAAGGGTTGACCTCGGTGAGATCGTCAAGGTGAGGCAGGACATCAATCGTACCCGTCGCCGCGCGCCAGTACGGTATCCAGCCCGACACCTCAAACCCGCCGGATGAAGGAGTCGCGGCGGAAGCCGTGAAAGGCAGCCCCAAAAAAACGAGAGCCGTCAGTGCGACGCATCGCCCGATCATGTGCATATATATCGTCTGACGTACTGCATTACTCATTTCTTACACATTATACAAATCGTACACAGTGCGTCAGCCCCTAGCGAACCACTATCGTCGCGGAAAAATCATCATTCACCAATTTACAGGTGCCTATGGCTATCGCCTCAAGGCGTACCGAGTAGAGAGGAGTCTCTTTCTTGGCGGTACCGGGAACTTCTCCCAGAACACTTTCGGGTATGCAATCCAGATGTTCCCTCGGATTGCTGTTCTCGTTCAGGGTGAGGGTAAAGCGCGTTGTGACCCCGTACGTAAAAGTCTTACCCCTATCCTCCTGATATATGTCGTGCGGACACTCCCCCATCTTGCACGGCTCCGAGTCGGCAGGCGCAAATGCCTGCAGCTTGTACATGCTCCAGAGCAGGGCGCCGATAAAAATAACCGGTATAATCGCCGTAGCAAAAACGGGCCTCATGCACGAATTGTAGCATCAGTACCAAGTCGCCTCGCCGTCCCCTGTGAGCGGAATTGTCGGTCCGAGGTATTTCGGCTCGCGACGCATAACGACATCAAAAAGCGCCTTTAGCGAGGCGGGTACTTCTCGTGCATAATCGCGCACGGAGCCGGAGCCGGAGCCGGACGATGCGACTCCTACGGCATCCAGCCCTAAGCGTCGCGCTATCCAAAGCGCGCGCGGCAGGTGGAAATCCTGCGTGACTATCACTACCGAGCTCGCCTCAAAAACCTCGTGCGCGCGGAACATGCTGCTGTATGTATCAAAACCGGCATGATCCAGAAAAATATCTCCTGCGTGAATTCCCGCATCAAGCAGATACTTGCGAACCGGCGTAACCTCATCATGTGACAGAGCGCCGTTGTCGCCGGTGACGAGTATTTTCTTCACCTTGCCTGTCAGATAAAGCGCGATGGCGGTATCCGCGCGCGCAGCGAGTACAGGAGACGGCGCGCCTTTGACCACTGATGCACCGAGTACTATCGCCGCTTGACTAGGAGGCACATCGCTCTGTGAGTAGACGTGCGCGCTCGTCGTCTCCCGCATGGATATCGGGATCAGGAAGCACGCGACCACTCCCGCGAGGACAAGAGCCAGAAGCTGCACCGGGCGCACCGACTTCACAGGCATACACCCACATTATGCATCAGTGCGGCCCTCTAGAGTAGCGGGTTATTGCACCAGGAATGGCAGTGTTCCCGATGTTCCGTTCTGATTTTGCACCGAGACATTGTACTGTCCCGGGGTCACCTGCTGCACATATTGGGCGCAGTACATGTTGGGTGCGCAATAAGGCGAGAGATACTGCGGCACGGTGAATGTAAGCGTGGTGCCGTTGGGAGAGTAGACATTCGTTATAGCGCCGGAGCCGAAGAGGACGGTGTTGGCGTATGTGAATCCGGAGCCATAGACGGTGATTTGTGTCCCGACGGGTCCTGTGGTCGGCGTGAGCGAACTTATCGTGAGGGGACCCTGCGTACTTTGGCTGCTCACGGATACGGTCGCCGTAGCGCTGTTTGACTGACCGGAAGTATTTCTGACGGTGAAGCTGACGGTGCGCGTCCCGGCTGAGTAGTAGGTGTGCGTGAATGTAAGTGTCGTCTGACCCGTCACGTATGCAGCCTGAGGCTGCGCGGCCGCGTAGCCGTATTCTCCTTCATCACCCCACGTTACGGATGTCGTAAGATATGTGCCTGATGGATTATTCACGGTTATGGTCCATGTCCCCTGCACGCCCGCCTGAAGAGTGGTAGGGCCGTTGATGCCCGTTATGGTGGGCGCGATAGCGGAGGTGCCGAGCGAGGTTACCGTAAACGGCATGCTATTGGTGGAGAATCCCGCCGAATTGGTTACATACACCTGATACGCACCCATAGTAACGACCTGCGAGCCGAAGCCCGTAATCGTGCTTGGCACGGTGAACGAGACCGACTGGCCGTCTATTGAGGACAAGTTGGCGATGATGCCGTTGCCGAAATGCACTGTGTTGCCCGATGTGGTGAAGCCGGAGCCAAAGACCGTCACTGACGCACCGACCCCTCCCTGCGAGGGGTTAAGGTACGTGAGCACTGGCGCTTGGATATTGCTGTAAGGAGGCTGGTACTGGGGACAGTTGGAGTTGAAGTAGCCGTACTGGTATCCCTGACATCCGTATCCGCCGTACGGCATCATTATCGTGAAGGTAAGCGCGTTACTCGTACCACGCGCGTTGGTGACCGTTATATTAACGGTCTGGCTATAGCCGTATGAGTAGTACTGCGGGACCGTGAATGTAAGCGACGTCCCGCTCTGCGAAGGAATGCCTGAGAGCGTCTGATTGCCGAAGTTGACGGTATTGCCCACCTGACCGAACCCGGTACCGTAGAGCGTTATCGACTGGCCGGGTGCGCCGGTATTTTGCGACATGGAAGTGAGCGCGAGCGCTCCGGTGCCGTAAGAATACGGATAGTTGAAGCTGTAATTGTAGTTGTAAGGATAGCTCAGGTACGGATAGTTTTGCGTGTAGTACTGCGAACTCTGACCGGTGTAACTTTGTCCGCCACAACTGACGCGGGAGATGGCCGCGCGTGTCGCCGAATCAGCGACGCCGGTCTGCGGAAGTCCCTGCACTTGCTGGAAATTGCGTACTGCGGCCAAGGTCGCCGAACCGAAATATCCGGTTATCATCCAACTCCCGCCGCCCGGGAAATTCTGACTGACCAGAAAGGTCTGGAGCTGCGAGACGTCACTGGCACGCGAACCGTACGAGAGATCTCTTGATAGGTTGACGCAAGTTCCGTATGAGCCTGTATACGTATACGGATAATACGTCTGCGCATACGAAACGGCTGCGCCGAAAAGGGTCAGCGCGGCAAGTCCTGAAACAAGTATTTTATTCATACGCGAGTGGCTAAAATACGGCTTTAAGCCAGTATTTATTGCTAAATAAATGCACGTCTGCCGCAACTATAGTGGCTGGCGAGCGGAATCGCAAGCATCGGCCTATGCTTATGATCCGCGAGCGACGACACTATGTGAGCGCAACGATTATGCAACAAACCTCATTTTTATGCAATAGTTTGCGTTTACCGCGAAATCCTCCCAAAAATATAAAGGACGGTCCTTTATCTTCTGATTACGGACGTTTATCCGAAGCCGGTTCGCCGGAAAGTACGCGGCCGTCGTCTATGCGTACTATGCGCTCCGTCATGGCGCCGTATTCTTCCTCGTGAGTGACCATGACTATCGTCTGCCCGTCACTGTGAAGCTCCCGAAATATCCCCATGATCACGTCCGACGATTCGTGGTCCAGATTTGCCGTCGGCTCGTCGGCAAAGAGTATCTCCGGCCTCTCGGCGATGGCGCGCGCTATAGACACGCGCTGCTGTTCTCCGCCGGAGAGCGCACTCGGAAGATTCCCGAGGCGCGCAGAGAGTCCCACTCTTCCAAGCGCCGACTTCGCACGCTCTCTGGCGGCATCGTACGAAAAGCGCTTCATAAGCAAGGGCAGGACAACGTTCTCAAGAGCGGTCAGCTCCGGCATGAGCGCGTATTCCTGGAAAACGAAGCCGAATTCGTAGAGACGCATGCGCATTTTTTCGCGTTCCGTGAGGGTGTGCGCTTCACGTCCGTCTATATATATCTCGCCGGAGGTCGGCTCGTCCAAAAGGCTCATCTGATAGAGAAGCGTGGATTTGCCCGCGCCGGAGCGCCCCATTATGGAGACCCACTCTCCATTGGCGACATGGAAATCAATGCCCTTCAAGACCGGTGTCACGACCGTGCCGGTTTTGAACGTCTTTTCAAGATCGCGCGTCTCCAGCATGTAGTTAGTTTCGCTCATAACATGTTCTTCAGTTCCTTCCGAGGATTGAGTCTAGCGTGTTCTTGCGGACGATCATGCGCGCCGGAATGTAGCCCGCGATGACGGTCGCGAGCGCCAGAAGCGCCACGCGCAGCATCGTACCCGGCAGCGGTGCGACGATTATGGCGTTGCTTATCGGAAGAACTATTGGGTGCGCGGAAACGTATGGCACGAGAAAGCCGTAAAGGACTAGGAGTCCTACCGTCACTCCTATCATCGCGTAGAAGAGAGACTGGAACATATAAGATATCTCTATCGCCTCCCCTGAAATACCGATGCCCTTGAGTATGCCGATGAATTTGCGTCGGGTGACGGCGTTGATGAATATAACGATGAATATAGTGATGGATGCGACGACGAGGCCGACGGAGCTTATGGCGTTGCCTATCTGGGCAAATGTGCTGCGAACCTCCTCCACTCCGTTGGGTATGGCTTCTGAAAAAGTCTGAACGGTGGCCACGCGCCCGACGCCGCTATTTGTAAGAAGGTCTCGGAATGCTATCGGGTCATATCCCTCCTTCAGCCGTATCGCTATCTGGTTGACGTTGTAATCGTTGCGTCCCATCAATTCCCTGACTTCCTTTTCCGGCATGTACACGCCTGTCGCCAGGGGCGAGTTGGCTGTCGTGACGATTATCCCCTTTATCGTCACTTCGCGCGTGACACCGCCTATAGTGATACGGACTTTGCTTCCGGGATAGACATCGCGCAGTGGCGTGAGCCCCGGAACGTCGCCTCCGAAGGAGTAGCGGTCTATAAGTTGCGAGCCGATCAGTATCTCGTCGTAATCCGACGGCTCAAGGTATTGTCCTTCTCCTACGAAAGAGGCGAGGTTGGAAAACTCATTCTCCGCAACCGGATCCACGCCGAATACGTTGGCGCCCGTGGAATTGGCTTTTTCATTCTGGTCCGTCCTGGTCTTGTAGTTTGCCTCTATGGTCGCGCCGGAAGCATAGCGCGCGGAAATGCGGTCTACCTGCGGCAAGCCCCGTATAAAAGCGATGATGTTCTGGCTGTTCTCTATGTAATTCTGCGTCTTCGGAGTTGATACGATTACGTCGCCGGTCTGCTGCTCGCGATACAGTTTGGATATGCCGTCCACTATGCCGACCAGCATTCCTGTCACGACGACAAGATTGAGGAAGGTCAGGAGCATTACGAAAACGATGAGGCCCGTGGTCCATATGCTGGAGCGGCGTATCTGCCTCTGCGCAAGATACCAACCTACGCGGATATCCAGTGGAGACATCATGCCTACCTGGTGCTGTCGGGGTTGAGTAACACTACGTCTCCCGAGTTCAGGCCTGAAATTATCCTTATATTCCCTATCGGCGAAGACTCGCCCGTCTCCACCGCGCGGTCTACGATAGCGTCTTCTTCCCGGACCTGCACGTAGGAAATACCGCTTTTCGTGAATACGGCACCGCGCGGGACGCTTATCGTGTCGGGTATGTTCTGCGTCGTGATTATCACGTTGGCCGTCATTCCGGAGCGTATACGCGGGTCGGCTTTCGTGAACTGCAGGGTCGTCTTGTAGGTGGAAACGCCGTTCACCGTCGTTTGCGCGGGGTCTATGGCTATGACGCGCGCGGTGAAGTATACGTCGGGGCCGTACGCGTCCAGAGTCGTTGAGGCGCTGTCTCCCAGCTCTATCTGTGCTATATCCACCTCCGGAATAAAACTCTCTATCTCAAAAACTCCGTTGCTTATCATGGATACTACCGGCGTGTTGGGTGAGACTATCTGCCCCACTTTCGCGTCCATATTTGTGACAGTGCCGGAAAAAGGAGCGCGCAGGACCGTTTTCGCGAGCTGCACGCGTGCGCTCTGGAGATCTGCACTCGCTGCAGCCACGCTTGCTTCTTGAGCCATAATGTCCTGCGCGCTCGCTCCCGCGCGCTTCAGGGCGAGCGCGGCCTCAAGCTGCTGCACCGTTATCTTCTGCGCCGCGATATTCTGAGCGGAAGTGTTCACGCTTGAGAGCGCGGCATTGACCGCCGTCGCGGCCGTTGTCACGCTGGCCTTCAAGGTATCGGTGGACGAGACACCCGGCGGAGTAGTGATGGCGTCTTGCGCCACGCGCGCCGCGACATTGAGGAAATCCTTGATACGGGCGAGGTGCAAGGACGCGCGTGCGAGAGCCGCATCAAGTGCCTCTGAGTCCGTCGTCGCGGTGAGCATGTATATGTCGCCGGCCCATGCATCCAGCTCTTTCCCCGCGTTATAACGTTTTGTTTTTATGTCCGTTACGGCCTGCGAGTCGGATGATGAAAAAGTCAGCTGAGGGTCGGTGTCCGCGTTGGAGAAGAAGGCCGTCAACTGTGTTCGCACGGCATCATCCGCTTTCGTGTACGCGCTCGCGATCGTGTCAATCGCGCTAGCGTACATGTTGACAAGGTCCTGAGCCGCTTTCGCCGCTTGTGCTTCGGCCACCTGTATGTCTTCCGTACGCGCTCCGACCTTCAGCCCCTCCAGTTTGGCTTCCTGCATCGCAAGCGTGGCTTCTTTTTGCGCCACACTCGCAGATAAGTCGCCGGATGAGAGCGACGCGAGAGGGGCTCCTGCTCCGACAACCTGCCCCACGGACGCGTGCACTGCGCTCACGCGCCCGCTCTGCTCAAAGCCTAGGTTCACCTCATGCGCGGCTTTGACGGCTCCGGCTATTGAAACCTGCTCCACGAAATCACCGGGCTGCACGACTATGACCGCTTCGGGCCCGCTCTGCCTCGCGGATACGAGCATCCACGCGCCCGACATCGCCACAAGGGCGACCGCAGTCCACACGACAACCCTCCTCGTCATGAATTTAGATAGGTAATTTGTCATACGGGAAAGTATAAAACACGGTTACTGTATCACGAGCAGCCGCTGTACAGAAGGCTCATTTCGGGACAGAGCCGACCGGGCGTATCTCCTTCCCCTTCACCTTCCCCTCTCCGTCTACCTCGTAGCAATAGACGTCGCCGAAACCTATCTCAAGCTTGTGGATATGCTCATCGGCTATCTCTTCAAGATGCTTCACGAGGGCGCGGAGCGAATTGCCATGTGCGACGACGAGCGCGTTGTGTCCGGAGATGAGATCGGGGCGGATGTGTCCCTCAAAATACGGGACAACGCGCGCGTGCACGTCTTTAAGATTCTCTCCTCCCATGACCACCGCATCCCACCCGCGGCGGATGTTGTGAAATTCCTCCTCGCCTACCTCGTCGCGCACCTGCCACTTGTTCTTGCCGGCATGCACGCCGTAGTCGCGCTCGTTGAGCGCGTGATGCGCCTTGTGCTCCACTACGAGCCCCAAGACCTCCCGTATCTCATGAAGGGTCTGGTGCGCGCGCTTCAGGGCCGATACGTGGATTTTGTGGATGGGGATGTCGCGTATGGCTTCCCCCGCGCGGCGCGCGTCTTCCTTACCCTCCGGCGCCAAATCCACGTCCGTAAGCCCCGTCCAGAGGCCTAGCTTGTTGTACTCGGAAGTGCCGTGCCTTATGAGGACAAGATAGGCCATGTTTACTCAAAGGCGCTTCCCCCCGCGTATATCGCCTTGTCTCCAAGCTCCTCCTCAATGCGCAAGAGCTCATTGTACTTAGCGATGCGCTCCGTGCGCGAGAGTGAGCCGGTCTTTATCTGCCCGCATCCTGTACCCACCGCGAGGTGCGCGATAAATGTGTCTTCCGTCTCGCCGGAGCGGTGCGAGACGACAGCCTTCCATCCGGCATCGTGTGCGCGATCTATCGCACGAACGGTTTCCGTCAGCGTGCCTATCTGATTAACCTTTATGAGAATGGCGTTGGCCGTTTTTTGCCGAATGCCGCGCTCCAGAAGCCCCACATTGGTGACGAAAATGTCGTCGCCTACTAGCTCCGTACTCTTTCCGAGCTTCTCGGTTAGCGAAGTCCAGCCTTCCCAGTCGTCCTCCGCAAGTCCGTCTTCTATAAGACGTATGGGGAATTCTTTTATCAGCGATGCATACCACTCCGTCATCTCATGTGACGAGAGCTTGCGACCCTCCGTCGTAAGCGTGTAAGCGCCGTCCGCGTATAGCTCCGTGGCCGCCACGTCCAGCGCGAGGACGACATCGTCTCCGAGCGCGTATCCCGCCGAGCCGACCGCCTCCGATATCAGCTCAAGCGCTTCGCGATTGCCTTTCTGCACTCGCGGCCCTACGTCGCCAAGGCTTTGAAGGGCAGGTGCGAAGCCGCCCTCGTCGCCGACTGTCGTGCCGTATCCGCGCTTGTCCAGAACCTTCTTGAGCGCATGAAATATCTCGGAAGCCATCCGCAGTCCTTCGCGGTACGATTTCGCTCCAACGGGAGCTATCATAAATTCCTGAATGTCGGTGGAATGCGCGGCGTGCTTGCCGCCGTTGATGATGTTGCAAAGCGGAAGCGGCATGGAGGTAGGGCGAGGTGATTCGGAGAGGGAGTGCAGATGTTCGTAGAGCGCGATGCCGCCCGAGAGAGCCGCGGCGCGCGCTGCCGCCTGAGAGACGGCGACGAGCGCGTTGGCTCCGAGGCGGCTCTTGCCCTCCGTGCCGTCAAGCGCGATAAGCTTCTCGTCTATCTCTCTTTGCACTCCGACATCCATCCCCGCGAGTGCTTTCGCTATCTCGCCGTTGACGCTGGCGACCGCCTTCAGTACACCCTTGCCGCCATAGCGCTTCGTGTCGCCATCGCGTAGCTCGTGCGCTTCGTGCGAGCCGGTAGAGGCTCCGGAGGGCGCATCGGCGCGCCCCACTACTCCACTCTCTGTCTCCACCTCCGCTTCCACAGTAGGGTTGCCGCGGGAATCCAGTATCTCTCTTGCGCGGACGGAGCGTATCTTCATGATGGAATATGCTTGGAGAAATAATCGGGATGCATATTTATATCCATGCGTTTATTTTTTTCAGGCAGGTTCTATATATCATAGCGTATTTTTGCTGTCGCCCAGAAGCGATATAACCTGCGCATCGGTGAGTTGCGGGAAATCTATGTAGTGCGCGCCGACCGCCCCCAAAAAGTTCTCCGGCGGCTCCAGTACGACCACTTCCGCGCCCTCGGATTCAAGGGCCGAAACCGCATCAAGTGGCGCGACGGGCACAGCCGCGACGACCTTGGCGGCTCCCTGCTTTTTTGCGCGGCGAACGGCAAGACGCATGGTGTGGCCCGTCGCAATTCCATCGTCCACGATGATAGCCACCTTGCCGCGGAGCGCTAAGGGGGCGCGATGACCCCTGTATAGAGCGAGGCGTCTTTTCGCCTCCTCTTTTTGCTCCGCCGCCTCCCGCTCTATCCATGCGGGGTCTACTGATGCGGCGTCCGCCTCGTTGAGAAAGCGCTCGCCCGTCTCGTCCACGGCGCCGAGCGCGTACTCCGGCGCTCCCGGGTGCCCTATCTTGCGGACCGCGATTATGTCCAGAGGAAGACCGAGTGCACGCGCGACTTCCGCCGCGACCGCGACACCGCCGCGCGGCAATCCGACAACGACCGCATCCTTCCCTCCTGCCCGAGCAGGCAGGCGATACGCCAAGAGCGCTTCGGCGAGCCGCCTTCCGGCATCGCGCCTATTCTCAAACATGTCCTAATTATAGCGCGCGTCGCGTGAATCAGAGAAAGAAGGGGATTAGAGAAAAATAGTATATACCATGGTATATACCATAGTATGTACTACATCAGCGCGTACCTCGGCCCTGACGCACGCTGCGCTATTTGGCCTGATGGATGGTGCGCTGGGGGAAAGGTATCTCTATCCCCTCTTTATCAAAAGCTATCTTGAGCCGCTTGCGAAGCTCGCCCGTCACCGCCCATTGCTGAAGCGGCTTGGTGTCGCCGAGTATTTTTATCATGACGGCGGAGTCGGCGAAATCATTGACGCGAGAAAATTGCGGCGCCTCTATTATGTGCTCCTTCCATTCCTTGTCTTGCGCAAGCTCATGCCCTACGCGGTTGACGCACGCTATGACGCGCTCAAGGTCGGATGAATATGAGACGCCGACGTCCAGATTTATGCGTGCGAATTCTTTGGAGAGATTGGATACTCTCTGCACGGTGCCGTGCGGTACATGATGCACGGTGCCGTCCAGATCTCGCAAGGTCGCCATGCGTACGGATACGTCCTCCACCAGCCCGCACGTTGAATCAAGACAGACTACATCGCCCACGCGGTACTGGTTTTCTATTATTATGAAGAATCCGGCCAGCAGGTCGCGGATGAGGTACTGGCCGCCAAATCCTATCGCGAGTCCGGCAACTCCCGCCGCCGCAAGCAATGGGCCTATATTTATACCCGCCTCCGACAGGACCATGAGGGCCGCGACCAGCCAGATGCCTACGCGCGCGATGCCGTGAGCTATTCTTATGAGCGTATCCTCGCGAAGTTTCTCCTCCTCGGGAGTGCCCTTTCGCACAGCCTTGCGTATAAGACGCTCCACGAAGGGGCCCTCAAGGGCGCGCACAAACACAGCAAAGACGACGATCGCAAGAATAGCTACGCCGTGCACGGCAAGCCACGAGACTATCGCGCTTGTAGCATCGGCGGTACTGAAAACAATGTTGTTCATATCGTCATACCTTACCCTCTACCTGTCGCAAACGCAAAACCCCGCACATTGCGGGGTCTTGCGCGTATCTCGCCGGACATTTGCCCGACGTGAGTACTATTGTGCTGGCTGTTCCGGAGCTGCCGGAGCTTCCGGAGCTTCCGGCATCGGTGCCTGCGCCGGGTCCTGTGCAGGAGCGCCCGCAGGGTTCATTTCGTCGTTCATCATATGTGTTTTGGAGTTCTGATTAGCTTGCAATGAAGCGGCGCCGTAACCTCGACATGCGCACCTCTCATGGAGCGCGGCTAGACTACCGTAGATGTGAGTATACCACAAAAGGGCTGAAAATGAGACTTATTCCCATGTGTGCGACGATCCTATCGTGCGGGCCTCTGGTGCGACACGGCGCCGGACTGCCATTCCTCTATCGCTGGTATGGGCGCGACGAAATTGAGCACATTTAGCGTCAGGTTGTCGCGTATCAGGAAGCCCGTGAAAAGCTCCATCGCGATAGCTATGGCTACGATGTACCTCGCGCGCACGCGCGAGGCGAAGAGAAATCCGACGAGCATCATCAGGGTATCGGAAAGCGAATTTATTATACTGTCGCCCGTGTAGCCTTGCGCAAGCGCCTGCTGCCTATATGCATCAATGACCATGGGAGTATTCTCAAACACCTCCCAGCCAGCCTCTATGCCGAGCGCGAGCAAAAGCCGCGCCCCCAATGGAAGCCGAGGGAAGAGCTTACCCACGAACCAGTAGAAAACAAAACCGTGTATTATGTGCGAGAAGCTGTACCAATCCAGAAGCTGCTGCGAATTTTCAGGGCTCAATACCTCTCCCGCCCACAGCGACACATAACCGCAGGCGCACGCAAGGGGTTGCCCGAGCCAATACAAGACGGCTCCCTGCACCGCGAAAATGCCGGCGACTGCTGCGACCCAGAGCCATATATTGTTGCGCAGCAAGATTTCAGGCATTACGCACAGTGTATCGCAATCTCTACGAGAGCATCTGCTTGGACTGCTCTTCTATCATCTTCTTTATGCGGCCCTCAAACACTCGCATCATGAGAGGAAGCTTGAGAGTAATATCGTACTGCGCATCAGACACCGCTACAGAGCCGCTTATGCCTTGGCCCTCTATTGCGCAAGCGAAGTGCAGGGTGTCGCCCTCCCAGCGCTCTTCTTCTATCGTAGCCTTGTCGGCAAGCTTGGTACGCGCGTCATCAAGCATCTTTTTCACGCGCGCTACCGCCTCATCTTTTGAGAATTTGTGCGGGACCTTGAGCTCCATGCTTATTTTTTTGTTTCTCCTTTATCTCCTCCGAGCACGTCCTTGGTCTGGATTGGGCTTTGTATCCCGGGGACCCATGTTGCATCTATCTCGCCGAATTTCTTCTCGTACTCCCCTGTCTGATGCGCCAGATACTGCTGGAGCCGCTTCATGTGCTGAGGCGTGAGGGCATAGGTAATGCCCTGCTCGCCGGTGAGCATTGTCATCACGAAATACTCCTGTGAAAAGGCGACGGCGATATTCTCGCAAAATTGCTTGGGTATCTTGTTGGGGTCCATAGCCGCCTTATTCTAACAGATGTGCGCGTTTTGCACATGAACCCCCGCAGGGATGCCGTTGCGCCTTGATTGACGATTGGTGCAGGCGGGAGTACGGTATGAAGTACGGCTCAACCATGAAGCAAGGATGAAAGGAGGGAAGCCGTGAACAGAGTCAGCACCTTGAAATTTGCTTTCGCATGCGGCATAGCGCTGTGTGCGACCGCCGCATGGGCGGATTCTTCGGTACCTGTACCGAGTCTTCGTCCTTCGCCGACAGAGACGCTTCCAATACCGGCTCTCCGGCCGCAGTTCCCGCCGACGCCTCCAGAGGAGATGAGGGCCGGCATCATCCGAGGGTTAGTTTGCGGCACAGCGGAGCAGAGCTTGACCGTCCTGGATCTGCTTGCACAATACATGGATATCAATGCCGTGGTGCAGGCCGCATCTCGGCTCAGCGCAGTGCCGTGTGAGGACGGGGTGTATGAGTTTGACGAGTGGAAAGTTCGCGGCAAGCCGATATACATGCCGGAGTTCAACGCGGACTTCGTCGTCGTGCGTGTGCGCATCGTGACAAAAGTCACCACTTTTTATTTCGCCACCCTCGGCTTCTCCGACTCTTTCACGATAAAAACGCCAATGAGCCCACCCATATATCGGTTCCTCCTCTACCAACTACCGGGAGACTCAATGTGAAGTTGTCGGAGGATACACCGTGGAGCGACGACAGAATGGAGCCCGCCATCAAGGATGATGCCGGGCTCCACTATTTGTGACCAGCGCGTTGACAGATATAAGTCACCTATTTGTCTTTCCTCCACAACTCAAAAACGAAACGATAATCGCCCTGCCCTATTGACACGGTAGATAGAGTGTCTGGATACACGGCGATGAGCGTTATGGATACCGCTCCCGTAGCGACAGGCTGCCCGAGTATGAATTCCCGCTCTGCCGTGCCGGAAGCGCTCTGAAGCTCCGCGAGGAGGCGCACTCTCCCCGCCCAGATGCACGTAACGTCCGACGGACAACGGCTGTCTTCCAAAATTTCCAAAGGGATGACTTTCACGCCCATGGCCGATGCTCCCTGCCCTATGCGCGCCTCTATGCGCTCCGGCGAAAGAGAACCGGACGGTACTTCCCGCCCTCCGCCGTCCGCAGGCGGACACACGGCGAATTCGCAATTCGGGCGGGTGCGCCCCACGTATGAGCCGTCGGGGCATTGCTTCGCCTCCATCGTGCATGCGCGCATCCCCGGCGGCGGACTACCTTCGCGCTGATACGTGCTGAAAAAAGCCAGCGCCAGAAGCGCCGCGATGAGCGCGAAGAGCACCGCTACCATTCTGCCTATCGTCATGCGACAGAGTATATCAGATTGGCTACGCAGAACTTAGCCACCTACTATGCGTATTTTGTGAAAATTCTTGCCGGAGAGTCCTTCAAGTGAAATCGGCTCCTCCTCGCAGAGCGTTTTTTCCAATTGCGAAGGCGAGAGGATTGTCTCAATTAATGAGTCCTCTCTTTTTAGCAGTGCCCCTACCCCCACCCAATAGCGTACGATGGAAGTTTTGGTCGTACCGACCGCGATGAAGTTGTCCAGATTGAGTGGAGTTGAGAAAACGCCGACGGTATCTGGTTCGCACAGGTATTTGTTGGTCAGGTGTATGTACGCATCGTGTATGAGCGCATTCTTCTCTCTCCAGAGCGGATCGTCCGTCTGCCCAGGCTTTATTCTCACGTTGAGTTCCATCTTCCGTAGCTTCGCCTCCGTGAGCTTGGGGTAGCCGCCCTCGTACTCCGCCTGGTCGCGCTTTATTTGTTCGGCCAGCTGCGCCTCAAAATCCCCATCCTCGTAGTGAGAGCGCATCGGCGTAAGAGAGTAAGTGAGATTTTCCGGCGCATACGGCCGCAGGAACGCAAAAAGCGCGCTGAATACTTCCGCGTATTTATCCGTATCATTTGCTGGGATGTTGTTGAGTCGCTCCACAATGACCTCGTCGGAGGAAAAGTTCAGATGCACCCCCGGCTTGTGCATAGCGGCCACGGGATTGAGCCAGCGCGTGAGATACATAAGTGTGAAAAGTTCCGCCCAATCAGGCTCGGGAGCTTCCTCAAAGCGCCAGAGTTTGTACGCGCCGAAGGGCCAGAGGAATTTGATGGGCGTCCCCGCGCGCACGTGGCGCTCTATCACGCTACGCATGCGTTTTTGGTGCGACTCGGGTGTCGCGTACTTCCTAAATTTCTTGGACATGAGCGCTTTCATGATGGCATCGGTGCGCTCTTCGGCGGCGGGGAGCGGAGCATTCTCCAGAGCGCGCAGCTGTGACAAACGCTCTTCAATGAAAGCCTTAGGTGTCATGGAGATGCGGGCAGGAATCGAACCTGCGTACACTGCTTTGCAGACAGCGGCCTGACCACTCGGCTACCGCATCAAGCCCAGCTTACCATCGCGGTAATCTGCTTCAAAGATGAGCGGCCGAGTACTTAGGCGCGGAGTTATACTCTCACGTCCGTGATACACATGAGGCAGACCTCCTGCCCCTTCCTCGTTTTGATGTATTTGTTGCCGCACTCGCAGATCTCTATAGCCGGCTCGTTCGGATTCTCTATCCATTTTCCGTTCTTGAAGAAATTTTTTACCATAAGCTGATTTGTGGTTAGCCTGCCGAATTACTCAACGAACGTGAGCGCCTTGCCGCGCTTACCCGCACGTCCGGTGCGGCCGATGCGGTGAACGTAGTCTTCGTATGTGGTCGGGATGTCATAGTTTATGACGTGGGATACGTCGGGGACGTCTATGCCACGCGCCGCGACATCGGTCGCGACGAGTATCTGCACGCGGCTGTCCTTGAAGAGCGAGAGCGCGCGCTGCCGCCTGTTCTGATTTTTGTTGCCGTGGATGGCTTCCGCCTTGAATCCGCGCTGTATCAGCACTTTGGAGAGCTTTTCCACGCCGTGCTTGGTGCGCCCGAAGACCAACACCTTGCTGAATTCCGGTTGCATCAGAAGGTCGTGGAGGACGTCTATCTTGTTCTTCCCCGCCACGACGCGGACGATGTCTTGCTCCACGCCCTGCGCGGTATCGCCGCGCTTCACGGATATACGCGCAGGCGAGCGGAGGAATTCCCTTACGAGGCTCTCTATCTCGCTGGAAACGGTCGCGGAGAAAAAGAGCGTATGCCGCTCCTGCGCCATTTTGGAGACGAGGAAGCGCATGTCCGCGATGAATCCCATGTCCAGCATCCTGTCTGCCTCATCTAGGACGACGGTGCGGAATCTGGAGAGATCCAGCACGCGCCGCTCCATGAGGTCTTTGAGGCGTCCGGGTGTGCCGATGACGAAATGCGGATCGCGACGGAGCGTCGCTATCTGCTTCCCGATGCTGGCGCCGCCTACGCACGAGACCGCGCCGATTCGCAGATAATCCGCGAATCCCCAAAACTCTTCTTCTATCTGCAGCGCGAGCTCACGCGTTGGGACGACCACGAGCACGCGCTCGGCTTTGTTGCGGAGGACTTTGTGTATGAGCGGGATGAGGAAGGCGCCCGTTTTGCCGGTGCCGGTGTTGGCGATGCCGACGATGTCCTTGCCTTCAAGTATCTGCGGGATGGCGCTGTCTTGTATCGGCGTCGGCGTGTCGTAGCCTTTCTTGGCGATATTTTTCTTGAGCGACTCGTCAATAGCGAAATCGGCGAATGCGTGCTGCGGCGTGAAAGCTATTATCGCTTCGGCGACCGGCGCTTTATTGATGAAGCGCGCGATGTCTATGCGAGCGCCCGCATGTGCGCCGCGATTGCTCTTGCGGGGGTAGCGCGAACGCGATGGATAAGGACGGCCGTATGAGCGGCCGCGTGAAGGGCGTGCGGAGCTACCGCGTGCATGTGTCTGCTTGTAGTAAGCTGTCATGATTATATGTGCCCGAATGTACGGGCTTTTCCGTCGCCAGCCGCCGTGTGGCGGGATGGAGAGCGGACTTTAGAATATTGTTGAACTATCTCGAGAGCGTTTCATCCCGGCGTTTTCAGAGGGACAGTCTTGGTATCTCCCAAGACAAAAACCAATTGAGAAGGTCAAACGCTTACAAGGATAGCAGAAGGAAGGGCGCTTGTCAACTTCGGCGTGCTACAGGATAAAAAATGCCAGCACGAGAAAAAGCAGCGTGAGAAGCGCGAAAGCGCCGAGTGTCTGCATGAAGAGCTTAACCGCAAGCTGCTTCTCCCCATCCATGTACAGGATAGCCGGATGGTAGAAAAATATATAGCCCATTAGCGCCGCCGAGAGTACGAAGAGCGAGAGCATCGCGACGGGCACAAGGGCGCTTTCGCCGGATCCCGCGAGCTTCGGCCCGTAGTAGAGGAGGGATGCGACGAGCACTATGTACCCGGCGGCCAACACCGCATTCGCCAAAGGATTCTTCGTCATACCGCCTCAGTATATACCGCTCCAACCCTCAGCCAAGAAGCTTACCCGCGACTGACTTTTCTACCGGTCGCGGGATTATCAGAGGAAAAAGACGAGGTATGCGCCGACTGCGGCTACTGTGACGCCCATCAAGCCGAGGGTGGAGCGCGACCACGGCTTGACCATTTTGTGTAATCTCTCCGGAGCGAGTAGGTAGAGCACGCCCTTTATGAGGATTGCCCACCCCATCACCTGCACGAATATACCCAGCCAGTCGCCGCTGATGTCGCTCCTAAAGACGATAAGCGCGCCGCCCAAGACGAGAAGCGCGCCGACGACGAAGGTCATCGCGCGATTCTGGAATAGGTCCCTGAGAAGCAGGCCAAGCGTCTTTCTATGCGTTACGACGAATACGCCGCTGACAAGAAAATATGCCCCCAATACTTTTGCAATAAGAATCGTTGTGTCCATAAATTAAAATCGCGTAAATTAATAAATCTGTCCAAAGCCCCATAATTATACACCCCTCTGGACGATGGCCTGTGAAAACACCTGAACTACACCGGGCAGTACGAGCTGGTCTCAATCCGAGTGACCAAGCCGTATCAATCCCAGCTTCTTTTGTCGCGGCCAGCTTTTGATATCGGCTTCTCTTTTTAGTGCCGACGACCTGTCGGGACGCCCCTCCGAATACACGATGCGCTTGGCGATATGCGACCTTGTATAGTTGCCGCCCTCTCCCTTTTTGTGCTGCTCAAATCGGCGCTCCAAGTCATTGGTCACGCCGGTGTAGAGAGACCCGTCGCCGCATTGCAGTATGTAAACAAAATACATATGTCCATACTACCCCACACGCCCGACCACGGGGAAGGCCGAAAAAGGTTCCCGACACCTTTTATTCTTGAGGAAAAGCGAGAGTTGATGCAATCGTTTAAGAGCAAACTCATCTTGCTCAATAAACGACTGATTCATGAGTAAAAAGGTTGTTCGCGTTATGTAAGTAAGGCTTGAAGAGCTTTTCTGTTTTTTGGACTAAATGAGTACCCATTTTTCTCAACTTCTTTCCAAAAGACTTCCTTAACTTCGTCATGGTTTCTCAAAAAAACAATCGCCTCTTGCTGGTTCGTAATCCTTTTCCGACGCGCACCGCTTACAATGCCAGAGAAATAGGAAGGCGTGCTAGATTTCAGGCTAAAATCCGCCTTCCATATTTGATGAACACAATTCCTTAGATGACCATCATATTCCGCAAATAAGTCTTCCACTGCCTGTCCAGCTGGGAGAACTATGAGAAACACTTTAGGAATATCCTTAACCTCCAACTTCTTAAATCCACTTCGTTCTGCTCCTTCTCCAGCGTCTTCTGTATGACGCTTTATAGAGTCCAAGCCACCGTCGCCATCTACAATAAAGTACGCAGCAGACCCGAGAATTTGTGGAGCTGCTTTTAATAAATCGAGGTATCTGCCGACATCTGCTATTCCTTCCAAGCCCTTCGTTACATCAATCCCCACTTTTCTAAAAGCCTCAACGGTCAGATCTTTTTGATCTTCGATGAAGATGAGCCGATCACTTTTTGCAATTGTAAAATACGCGCCGAAGTTGACATCGCCCATGAGTTTTCCGACTTCAGAGACTTTCTGATCCGATGCCTCCGTTACTAGGAGTGAAGATAACCGTTCTTCAGAAAGAATGTTCCACCTGACCCTTTCGCCGCCGCGTCTACTTGCAGCAAGCAGCGCAGGCGAGTGTGTAGAGACAACCATTTGCATATTGCTGAGCCAGGTCTCTGAGTTAATTTCCCCAGCAAGTTTAAGAAGAAGGTCCATATGCAGAAAAGACTCCGGTTCTTCCATCAGCCAAAGAGGGTGGTATTCACCCCGGTGCAGAGATCGATCGCTATCGAGAAGAAAGTGGGCAAGGTATAGAACTGTAGATTGTGCGCCCGTACCTTGCGCCGTAAGTTCTATTTCGGGAGCTCCTTTATACCCTTGGAAGCTAATATCTGATACGTCAATAATTTGTTTTATGTTCCGGGGCAGATCTATCATCACTCTCGAGCCGGGCCAAAATGCTTGGAGCGAATCGCTAATTGAGCGTGATAGATATTCGTTTGCAGATTTACGCATTTCATCCCATCGCTGTTCGAGATCCTTTATTGCATGCGTAAGAGCTGCACCACGTCCCCAGTTTGCTAATAGACGTTGGCGAAGTTTCTTCTGCACATTGGCGAGCAACAACTTTCCCTCTTGCGGGTGTATGTAGGTCACTTCTACAGCACTTAGAAGCCAGACCACATCTTCCGGCAAATCGTCACTTTCCTTCCCGCCACCAATTATCCAGCTCGCGCCTACGGCATCCGAAATTGGTGTGTAGGTTAAAATTTTAGTAACGGTTAGCTCGTGCCCGAATTTTTTTAAAAGTCTTGTTTTCCTTGTCTTGGTGCTTAAAGCTTCCAAGTCAAAGGTTAAGCGGATTTCACTCCTGTTATAACCCTTTTTCTTAGCAAGAAACTCCGTCTTGTTGAGGAAGGAGCTATCAGAGTAGTAGTCATCGGTAAAGAATGCCTTAAGACTGTGGAAAATGTTTGTCTTACCGGCGTTGTTAACGCCGATGAGGTATGTCGCTTGGGACATGTCCACTTGTGTCACTCCGCGAAAGCTACGGAAGTTCTTGATCTTTAACTCCTTTATCAAATTCATAGGGTAGTTGGAGTATACTCAAAATACTCCCGCTTGACCCGTCTAGGTCACTAGACGTGGTGTCCAAGATGAGATATTTGTGATGATGTATAAATAATTCTTCATATTTACCTCAAAAGTCTATCTACCGACACGTCGAGCGCATCTGCGATGCGCTTAATGGTCGAAAGTGTCGGGTTTTTCTTGTTGAGTTCCGGGCCATGATGTGGCCTAACTGTACCAAGTTTCCGCGCATTGCGAAATCGCCGTAGGGTGGCGCGGGGTGGGCTCTGATACCCAACACGGCCGGGGTGTGTTGCGTAGCATTCTACGTAACAACGGAGTCCCCCTGTTGCCGCTCGTCCTTTTCCAGTACCTTTTTGATCTGTTCGAAAAGCGTATATTTCATGCTTCTAGATACTCACACAAATCAGGAGTTTGAGGAATCGGTTGGTTTTGGTGCCAGTTTGGCATCGATTTTGGCCTTGACGGCGTCCCGCCCCATTTCTGATGTCTTTATGTGGCAAAGCGGCAGATCGGATGATTCGGAAATATAGTCAATGAATGCGTCCCGCGCTTGCCTATCGGGTCGTTCGTGGCTGCTTCCGTCGAGCTCAATGACGAGTTGCGCCTGTACGCGCTCTTTGTCGCAGAGGACGAAGTCAGCGGACTTCCTATCGATTTTGTTTCGCAGCACAAATTGATCTTTGTATGAAAGCCCCCTGTGCGGAACGAGCAAATGGCTGTAGTGGACCTGCGGGAAGATATAGAAACGGTCTACGTATAGTTCCCGCAATGTATTGAACAGTTCACGTTCGGTCTTCGCATCAAACAAATCCTGTTTCCTGTCATAGGCGAGCGGTCGCTCGCCGCCCGATGACAACCAGCGCCAGATCAGCGCCGCCGCCACAACGACAAGCAGCACGGCGAGGAGTACGTACAGCCCGATGAACGGATGCAGAGCAGCCCCCAGATCAAACATCACAAAATAATCCCACAGATCTTCATTTTGCTCTAGTCCTGCCGTAGATTTACTGCATCCATCCGTAGCCTTGCCGTGCCCTCCGAAGCTTCCATCGGAGGACGGGGCGAAGGAGAAGCGAAGCAGGGGAAATCGGTTGAGGTGGCCTGCCTGCCGTAAGCAGGGCGCAGGACGCCGGAAAGCGGCTCAACCGTACGGTTGAGCC